>DXHF01000359.1 GCA_019113605.1 Candidatus Paenibacillus intestinavium | reverse complement strand
CAAAAATTTTAAATCGGCTCAAAAAAAAATAGGCCCAACCTCTACTGAAATGAGATTGAACCTTTCTTGTTGACTAGCCTTTAAATTACTTTTACAATATTTGAAAAATGTCGCACTGTCAACACTGTTACATCGTGTTGGAAATTTCACCGTGACATATGCTAGTCGAACTTTTGCAGCGATTGGAATAAACGTCTTAAGTTATTCAATAATCCGTCTTTTTCCTCTTGAGTCCAATCATCCAAAGCTTCACGCATAATGCGACCGCGGGTAAGATCAATCATTGCATTGATTTCCTCCCCATTTTTCGTTAATTCAGACACGCGAACGCGGGAATCTGAGCTTGATGGGTACGTATGAATCAACCCAGCTTTTTCTAATTTATCAATTTGCCGACTAACACTCGAATAGTTTTTCCCCATCATATCAGCCAAATCACCTACACTAGTCGGTTGGAGATGCACGATCCCAACGAAGACACGAAAGGTTGCTGCCTCCAAACTGACACCAGCATTAGCAATCATCTTCTTATCTCGATCTGGCCTATTGATAATGGAAACTAAATCGATCAGCGCTTTAAAAATATCATTTTCCATTTTTCATTTCACCTTTACAACTGGACGGGGAGTCAGTGGGGCATCCCAAGCCTCTGTAATTTCTTCTAGAGCGAACTCTTTCATAGCAATATTTATCTTACCCTCGGCGGCCATTTCAAAAACACCTTTAACAGCAGATAGCATATCAGTTTTAGAAACACTCTTATCTCCGCTACCTACGAGTTCAATTGTTGATGAGCGTAAAATAGAAGAAGGTAACTGAATACTTTCTTCACCTGAGGAAGTTCCAATGCTAACAAAGCGGGTTACACGATCTGTATTTGTTTTAGCAAGTGCTGACATGACGGCCATTGCGCTGTCACCCCAAAGATAATCCAATATAACATCAACACCTCCAGCAATAACTGGCATTAGGGCGTTTTCAAACACTTTTTGTCCGTCGTCAACCGTCATATCAAATGCAATAACCTCATTAGCTTCAAGTACTTCTAGCTTCGATTCGTTGCGTCCCGTTACAATGATCTTCTTGGCACCTAGTCCCTTAGCAATCTGTACTGCTAAACTACCGGATGTACTAGTAGCACCATTAATCAATACAGTTTGACCTGATTTAAATCCCGCTCGAAATACTAGTGCAGCCCATGACGACATAGCAGGGTTGGCGATAGCGGCAGCAGTGAGATCGTCAATACCATCTGGTAAACGAACAGTCAGCTTTTCATTGACAATGGTTTGCTCAGCCAAACTGCCATATGGTGCAGTAGGCAGCGCAAAGTAAACACGAGATCCATCTTTCAAAGTTCCAACACCATCGATACCGGCTACAATTGGAAAATCAACTTCAGACGAGTAGTGCATACCCATTGAACGGAACTTGCTAACTCGACTCAAGGCTGTTGCTGAAACGTCAATTATAACTAGTCCATCTGTTGCAACGGGGGATTCAAAATGACCTATTTCGGGAATTACTCCCTTATCCTTTATGATTGCTGCCTTCATAGTCCATACACCCTACTTTCGCTCAAAATATGTGCATTTTGCACATATTTCACTATAACATATATTATGTGCAAAATGCACACTTTATTTTGGTATCATATCCGAATCAGTCCTTCTCTCAATTATAAAAACAAGAAGAAGGTTACCCTATTATTGTAATAGAGTAACCTTCTTCTTAATCATAGCTTAATATTAATAAGGCTCTGCTTCGTGGCTTTTTTCCACAGCTTCTTTTACCGCTTGATTCGCATCCAACGAACCTTGACCATATTTTGATGTACCTGAATCACGACCTGGAAGCGTGTTTTCCATTTGCCCTTGTTCGATTTCTTTCATTTTCTGTTCGATGCCTTCCTTCACACGGCGACCGTAATCTTCATCGGCTTGCGTAAAGTGTTCGATCATAGCCTCTTGAATACGTTGGTCACATATTGCAAGCGCCTCGGATAGATTGTTGATCAATTCCTCGCGTTCCCAATCTTCAAATTGGCGGTAAGTATCACCAGCTTGACCGTAGTTATTCGGGCGATCAATAGGTTCACTCATCACCGCTGCATTGTATGTAGGACGGTGCGGGACACGCTCTTCTTTACTTGCTTCCTTTAAGCCGCCAATCATGGACGGTTCATAGTTAATATGCTTGCTCTCATCAGAATCCTGCGAGATGCCAGTATCCATTTGACCCCGACGTTGATTCGTATGAACAGGTACTATCGGTGCGTTTACAGGCAATTTCAAATAATTTGTACCAACACGGTGACGCTGGGTATCGGAATAAGAGAAGGTACGACCCTGAAGCATTTTATCATCAGAGAAGTCCATTCCGTCTACAAGAACTCCTGTGCCAAAAGCAGCCTGCTCAATTTCCGCATGATAATCCACTGGATTACGATCAAGAACCATTCGACCTACTGATAACCAAGGAAACTTATCTTCCGGCCAAAGCTTCGTATCATCAAGCGGATCAAAATCAAGCTCTGGATGATAACCGTCCTCCATGATTTGCACGTAAAGTTCCCATTCCGGGTACTCTCCACGCTCAATAGCTTCATATAAATCCTGTGTTGCATGACCAACGTTTTTCGCTTGTATTTCGTCAGCCTCGTCTTGGATTAAATTGCGAATTCCTTGCTTAGGCTCCCAGTGATATTTTACAAGCACAGCTTCGCCTTTATCATTTACCCATTTATAAGTATTTACACCAGATCCCTGCATATGACGATATGTTGCTGGAATCCCCCATGGAGAGAACAAGAATGTGATCATATGGGTAGCCTCCGGTGAACGGGAGACGAAGTCAAACATCCGCTGTGGATTGGAAACGTTTGAAGCTGGATCCGCCTTAAATGCATGGATCATATCAGGGAATTTCATCGCATCGCGAATAAAAAAGATCTTCAAATTGTTTCCTACTAGATCCCAGTTACCGTCCTCGGTATACATTTTCACAGCAAAACCGCGTGGATCTCTTGCAGTCTCTGGTGAATCCTTCGCACCAGCTACGGTAGAGAATCTGACTACTAACGGTGTTTGCTTTCCAGATCCAGAAAACACTTTAGCCCGTGTATATCTCTCGACAGGCTCATCTCCAACTTTCCCATATGTTTCAAAATATCCGAACGCTCCCGCTCCACGAGCATGAACTACCCGTTCTGGAACCTCTTCCCGGTCGAAATGAGAAATTTTTTCGATAAAGTGATAATTCTCAAGTGTAGCTGGACCCCGATTACCAACAGTCCTAATATTCTGATTATCTGTTACAGGATGACCCTGGCGTGTCGTCAACGTTTCACGAAGTACGTCTTTTTGATTTTCAGTCATAAACATCCTCCTTTCGGGTTTTCATAATTAAAATACCCTTTATTGGTGGATTTATACAGTTGAGCTATATTCAATGTAAATAAGAGCACTACCTCAAAGGCGTGCTCTTATTCCTATATTATCGTTGGTAGTTGCTGCTTAATTTAATATTGCTCTGGGCGGCGATCTTTGAACACTGGTATCGTCGAGCGTACTTTATCAACTACACTCATATCAATCTCCCCAGTTAATATCGTTTCTTCATCACCTGCTTCAGCTACAATTTCACCCCAAGGGTCGATAACGATAGAATGACCGAAAAATGTACTTTCTCCACTCGTCCCCATTCGATTACAAGCAATGACATACATTTGGTTCTCAATTGCTCTTGCCATCAGCAAAGTTCGCCAATGATGTAGACGAGGATTAGGCCATTGTGCTGGTACAAACATGACCTTTGCTCCACCCAATGCTAGACGACGGAATAATTCAGGAAATCGGATATCGTAGCAAATCATCATCCCAGCATCAATCTCGTCAATTTTCAACTGACCAAGCTTATTTCCAGCTTGCAAATATTTTTCTTCCTCCATAAGTCGGAACAGATGAAGCTTTGAATAATCGTTAATTACTTCACCTTTTCGATCAAACGCATAAATCGTATTGTACACGCCATCTTCTTTCGCTTCAGCAATGGATCCCGCTACAATATTAACTTGATGCTTTGCAGCAAAATGGGATAGCCATAATTTCGTCGCTGTTCCGTTAGGATCGGCTAATGTCGTAATTTCAGTTAAAGCATAACCTGTATTCCACATTTCAGGAAATAAAATAACATCAGGTTTATGATCAGTTGATACAGCCTGATCCAGCATATTTTGTAATTTCATAGTGTTCGCTTCTACATTTCCAGCTTCAACATGCATTTGAATGATAGCGAATTTCAACGTCTGACTCATGTTGTTTCCTCCTACAACTTTTCATTACTTCTCGATATGCTACTTCTCAATGAAAAGTAACATCGGAAGCATTAGCTTAACTTTTCATTACTTCTCGATATGCTACTTCTCAATGAAAAGTAACACTCGGAAGCATTAACTTAACTTTTCATTACTTCTAGTTTGTGAATCTTTTCCTAATCATACCTTGTCATGGATACATGTCAAGATGGGTAAGCTAAACTCGCCATTGCATATTTATGAAAGAAGGAGATTGAACGATGAAAATAGTTTCAATATTGTCACTTGCATTATGCTGTTGTTTTACATTTTTGATCCCTACTGACTATACCTACAGTGCACCTAATCATTATGAAGTCGCCGCTCAAGCAGCAACGATTGGTGAAGATTTATCATTGCCTGCACAATTGATCATTACGGAACAAAGTGAGCGTGTCAATCAAGTTCAAGTATTCGACGTGAAAAAGGGCGAAGTCGTCCAAACAACAGCTAACAATGAATATTTCCAAAAAAATGCCCACCAATGGTTATCTGGTATTACAGGATTAGCACCTGAAATTTCACCAGACTTAAAAGCTAAGTACATTGTACGTGTACCGGTTCAGCCAATTGCAACACTTCAAGTTGGCACGACAAAACTTAATGTAGGAGAAATATTTCTATTCTACTATGATGACAAGGAACCGATGCTACTTATTTTTGATGAGGCTAAAAAACCTTACATTTTCCACATCCATAACGATGTAAAACCATTTATTCAATATTTATCTATTCCCGATTAATAAACTAGGATTTTTCCGCATTCTACTTCATTTCTCTCGCCATTCATGCTACATTAGTTCTATTGTAAATTTGACAAGTAATTTCGAATTATGGATGGTGAAGAGATAATGACAACAAAACAAACAATTCAAATTGAGCCGGCAAAAAGAATGACTGGCTTACCCACTCAATTTTTTTCTACACTTGTTGCAAAAGCTAACAAACAAGTGGCATTAGGTAAAGATGTTATTAATTTAGGTCAAGGCAATCCAGATCAGCCGACACCCCCACATATTGTGAGTTCTCTTCAACAAGCTGCTGCCAATCCGCAGTATCATAAATATCCGCCGTTCAGTGGCTATAGCTTTTTAAAGGAAGCGATTGTAACACGCTACAAAGAAGATTATGACGTTGATCTTGATCCTCAGACAGAAGTTGCTATTTTATTTGGTGGCAAGACGGGCTTAGTAGAAATAAGTCAATGCTTCCTTAATCCCGATGATATTTGTCTTGTACCTGATCCTGGTTATCCAGATTATTGGTCTGGCGTAGCTTTGGCTGGCGCTAGTATGCACTTTATGCCGTTACTTGAACGCAATGAGTACTTACCAGACTTTGCTGCAATCGATCCAGCTATTGCTGACAAAGCTAAGCTAATGTTTCTAAATTATCCGAATAATCCTACAGGAGCAACTGCAGATGGCGCCTTCTACGATGAAGCTATCGCTTACGCCCGCAAACATAATATTATCGTTACTAGTGACTTCGCCTACGGCACGATTGGATTTGATGGGAAAAAGCCAACAAGCTTCTTACAATCTGAAGGAGCTAAAGATGTCGGCATCGAGTTCTATACATTATCGAAAAGCTATAATATGGCTGGCTGGCGTGTTGGTTTTGCACTAGGTAATGCACAAATTATTGAACAAATTAATTTAATACAAGATCACTATTATTGCTCTTTGTTCGGTGGCATCCAAGAAGCTGCTGCCGTTGCCTTAACTAGTTCACAAGATTGTGTAGAACAATTAACTGCTACATATGAACGTCGTCGCAATGCTCTATTTACAGCACTTGATGAAATTGGTTGGAAGGCTGCGAAGCCTTCTGGCTCGTTCTTCTGCTGGTTACCTGTTCCAGCAGGCCATACATCTGCATCGTTTGCTGATCTTTTATTGGAGGAAGCTGCTGTAGTTGTTGCACCTGGTCATGGATTCGGCACATCAGGTGAAGGCTATGTAAGACTTGGGCTCCTTACGTCAGAGGAGAGGTTGCAGGAGGCCATTTATCGCATAGGCAATCTGAACCTCTTCGATCGCACGTGATCACGATGTGAAGCTTCGCAGCTTAGTCGACATCGAATATGGTATTCATCGGGCACTGCGTGTGCTCGTGTACCAATAACGTACACTGTGCGCCTCGTTAACACTAGCTTCATCCCATCTTCTCGGTGCTGACGCGCGATCTACTCGAGGAAGCCTTCTTCTTGATTACTTCCTCGAGTAGATCTGGGGCTGTCGCTCACTTTGTGAGCGAGGCGCGTTACTTCCTCGAGAGTGTCTGGGGCTGTCGTACTTTTTTGTGCGAAATGCTGCTTGTGTTCAAGACTCTGCTTTCTTCGGTATTACTCGGAGATGGCTTGTTTTCTTTACAGTTATAGCCGTTTCATGATATTCTATTAACAATTACATAGTAACGTGTTGACGGGACCAGTAAGTAGAAAATGCTGTATCAGAGAGTAAATTCCATTGGCTGAAAGAATTTATTGTTAGCAAACTACTGAAACCTATCTCCGAGCGGCCGATAACTATCGGACAGCGCCTCTGTTATAAGGCTTAAGCTGGACACTATATTTGTGTCAACTAAGGTGGTACCGCGGAAGTTAACTACTTTCGTCCTTGATTAAGGACGGAGGTCTTTTTTGTTACCACAATACAATTTTTCAAATTTCGAGGAAAACCTCAACAAAGTTTTTCTTATTTTCACTACTTTAAGCTAGGATGGTAGATATGGAACGAATTGTCGTGAAAATCGGTAGTAGCTCCCTTACATCTGATGAGGGCGGACTACATAAACAAAATATTCAATTTTTCGCTGCTGAGCTTGCTGAATTATATAAACAAGGAAATGATGTTATTCTCGTAACTTCTGGTGCGGTTGCTGCTGGCTTCCGTGAAATTGGCTACGAAGTCCGTCCTAAAATGGTTCATCAAAAACAAGCTGCCGCTGCGGTAGGTCAAGCATTATTAATGCAAGCTTATCAAGAAGCGTTCTCACAATATGATATCGTTGCAGCACAAATATTGTTGACTCGCTATGATTTCTCTAATCGTCAACGAATTAGCAATGCATTGATGACGATTGAAGAATTATTGGCACAACGTATTATACCGATCATTAATGAAAATGATACCGTCTCAACAGCTGAAATCGTCTTAAAATTCGGTGATAATGATCATTTATCTGCTCTTGTAGCTACAATGACAAAAGCTAATAAGCTAGCTATTATTACAGATATGGACGGCTTATATACTGCTGATCCACGTAAAGATCCTGATGCTACAAAAATCGAGCGTGTCGCTGAAATATCTGATGATATTGTTGCGATTGCCGGTGGTGCTGGTAGCGCTGTTGGAACTGGTGGAATGCGTTCAAAAATCGAAGCCGCTCGGATTGCCATGCGCGGTGGTGTAACTACATTCATCGGGCGTGTACAGCATACTGGGGAATTACCTTCAGCAGTATCAGGGAATGGTCGGGGTACTTACTTCGATACGGCGGAAACATCTTTGCCGATGAAAAAACAATGGCTTGGATTCCACTCTATTCCTGTTGGTACAATAACAATTGATCAAGGTGCTGTAACTGCACTTATTGAAAGACATAAAAGTTTATTACCTGCCGGAGTTATTCAAGTGTCGGGGGAATTTCATCCCGGTGATGTTGTAGAAGTAATAGACAGCCAAGGCACTATTGTTGGTCGAGGTGTTGTCAACTACGCAACATGGCAGCTCCAAGCTGCCGCAGGCCTTTCTTCGGATGAAGTTGAGAGACGTGTTGAGGTGCAGCGCTTAGAAGTAATCCACAGAGATGAATGGATCACCCTGTAGGGGATGTTTAAAAAGTGGACTTTGATAATGATGTGGTGCGTTGTAGCATATTCGACATCGCATCTGAAGCGAACTTGGAAAGTACGGTTCGCGTGTACCAATAACGTACACTTGCGCTTCCGCCTTTCTCAAGTAGCGCTTCACCTGCTCGATTCTGAAAGCCCGCTTTTTAAACTTTCATTTAAAGCTTCGTGATAGACATTTGTCCGCGTGTGTACTTGAAACGTACACGGTGCTAGGTTTTGTTTCATTGCTCTACTAGCAGGTACACTTATTAGAAACAGGGCCTTTAAAATTTTGACCGCGTGTGTACTTGAAACGTACACGTTGCTAGGTTTTGTTTCATTGCTTTACTAGCAAGTACACTTATTAAAAACAAGGCCTTTAAACTTTTGACCGCGTGTGTACTTGTAACGTACACGTTGCTGAGTTTTGTTTCATCGTTTTATAGCTTCTTACTATCTTTTTTGCACAAGACAAGTAATTATTTTCAACCATAGATGTTCACACAAAATTATGGGAGGGTTTATTATGACAATTATTTCGGAAGTGAAAACTAAAGCATTGCTTGCTAAGCAAGCTGCTGCTGTAATGAACAATCTGTCTACTTCACAAAAAAATAACGCTTTGCTTGCTATGGCTGATGCTCTAGTCGAGCAAAGTGCAGCTATCATTGCAGCTAACGCACTTGATATTGAACATGGCAGAAAAAATGGTACGAGTGAATCACTGTTGGACAGACTAGCATTGAATGAAGAACGCGTAGTGGCAATCGCTGAGGGCTTGAAGCAAGTTGTTGAGCTTGAAGATCCTGTTGGCGAGCAGCTTTCTCAATTCTCTCGTCCTAATGGATTACAAATTACACAAATCCGTGTTCCACTTGGCGTTATTGGCATGATCTATGAGGCTCGTCCTAATGTAACGGTTGATGCCACTGGTCTTTGCTTGAAAACAGGTAATACGGTAGTATTGCGTGGAGGCTCTGCCGCACTGCAATCCAATCGCAAAATTGTCGAAGTTATGCGCAACGCACTTACTTCAACGGATGTCCCTGCTGATGCGATTCAATTAATCGAAGATTCTGATCGTGCTTCCGTGAATGAGATGCTGAAAGCTAATGGATTGCTTGATGTTGTTATTCCTCGTGGCGGTGCTTCATTGATCCGTACAGTTGTCGAAAACGCTTCTGTTCCTGTTATTGAAACGGGTGCTGGTATATGCCATACATTCGTGGATGCAACGGCACAATTAGAAATGGCAGCACAGATTGCTTTAAATGCGAAGGCACAACGTCCATCGGTTTGTAATGCTATGGAAACTTTACTCGTTCACGAGCAATTTGCGCAAAAACATCTTACACAATTACTTGCTCCTTTAACTGAAGCTAACGTTGAAATTCGTGGCTGTAAAGACACTCAAATATTACTAGGCAGTATCGTTGCTGCTACCGAAGCAGACTTTGCAACGGAGTATAATGACTACATTTTAAATGTACGTATAGTGAAGGATGTTTACGAAGCCATTGCTCATATTTCTCAATTTGGGACCATGCATTCTGAATGTATTGTTACAGAAAACAATGACAATGCGGCGCTCTTCTTACAAAGTATAGATGCCGCGGCTGTATATCATAATGCCTCTACTCGCTTTACTGATGGATTTGAATTCGGCTTTGGTGCTGAGATTGGAATAAGTACTCAGAAGCTACATGCTCGTGGTCCAATGGGTTTGCCTGCTTTAACTAGTACCAAATATATCGTTCAAGGAAATGGACAAATCCGTCCATAATATAGATGAAAAGTTATATACTGCTTACGAAGTAACTTTTCATTTTTGATAAGTTATTCCATTAGCAGATGAAAAGTTTTAGGAGGAAAAATACGATGTCACACGACAACTATCATGAAACAAGCGCCATTGCTAATCAGCATATTTGCTTCTACGGAGCTGGTTCAATGGCCGAGGCGATTGCTAGAGGACTGCTTAATCAAGAGTTAGTTCCGTTCAAGCAAATATCTATGCTTAATCGTTCCAATAAAGAGCGACAACACCAATTGCATTTACAATATGGCGTACAAACTGTACTTCAAGGTAAGAGCAATGAGCAGTATTTGCAAGCAGCAAATATAATAATTTTAGCGATGAAGCCGAAAGATGCCGTTGAAGCGATTCGAGCATTAAAGCCTCTTCTCTCTCCAAATCAATTAATCATTTCAGTCATTGCTGGCCTATCTATTACTGCTATCGAGTCATTAATAGGTAGTAATATGGCTATCGTACGTACGATGCCGAATACTTCAAGTACAATTGGACTCGGAGCAACAGGAATTAGCTATTCCGCATCTGTTAGTGAAGAGCAACGCTTTATGACGGAAACGATGTTTGAATCTATAGGTATACATGTAGTTGTCGAGGAGCAGTTACAAGATGCCGTAACAAGTGTATCCGGCAGTGGCCCTGCGTACTTTTATTATGTAATGGAAGCGATGATGAAAGGTGCCCAGCAAGCTGGTCTTTCTGCAGAGCAAGCCAAGCTCCTTGTTGTGCAAACTGCACTTGGTGCAGCATCGATGGTTGATGCTACTGGAGAAGCTCCTGCTGACTTGCGTCTTAAAGTATCTTCTCCTAATGGTACAACGGAGGCTGCAATTAAAACGATGGCAGAAGGTCATTTGGAAGCAACCATTATTGCTGGTATGAAACGTTGTGCCCAGCGTGCAGGGGAAATTGGTAAAAGCATCGAGGAGGACATCTAATATGAGTATGTGTATTGCTACTTATCGTTCATATGACGATAATGCGGATTTTAATAAAAAAGCAAATTCTATTGCAATTGGACTAACTGTAGGTAGCTGGACTGATCTACCGGAAGCGAATAAAGCTTCTATGGAAAAACATCTTGGTAAAGTAATTTCTATCGATGTTCATGAGCCTGCAAATGCGGTAGCTGGTGAACGTTATGCCGATATTAAAATTGCTTATCCTGATATTAATTTCAGTCGTGATATTCCTGCTCTACTTGTTACGATTTTTGGTAAATTATCAATGGATGGCCGCATCAAATTAATCGATCTAGACGTGTCGCAGCAATTTGCTTCAGCGTTCCCTGGTCCGAAATTTGGCATAGAAGGTATTCGTAATCTACTTGGCGTTCATGATCGTCCATTGCTGATGAGTATTTTCAAATCAGTTGTTGGTCATGACTTAGCAACACTTCGTGAGCAATTTTACGAGCAAGCTTTGGGCGGCGTTGATCTTATTAAGGATGATGAAATTTTATTCGAAAATCCATTAACACCAATTGAGAAGCGTGTTGAGGCTTGCATGGACGCTGCTCGTCAAGCAGAACAAATAACTGGTCAGAAGCTACTTTATGCTGTTAATTTGACTGGACCAACAAGTAAGCTTGCTTCCCAAGCGAAAAAAGCGATCAATGCAGGAGCAAATGCATTATTATTCAATACATTAGCATATGGCTATGATGTGTTACATGAACTAAGCAGTGATCCTGACATCAATGTACCAATCGCCTCTCATCCCGCTATGGCAGGAGCAATGTACCCATCTCCACATTACGGAATAGGTGCTGCCGTATTACTAGGTAAGCTTAATCGCTTAGCAGGTGCAGATCTAGTTCTCTTCCCTTCTCCATATGGCTCCGTTGTTATGCCAAGGAAGAAAATCTTGCTATTAAAGAAGTACTGCTTAATGAGATGCATCATTTGCAAACTAGCTTCCCTGTGCCGTCAGCCGGTATACATCCTGGAATTGTACCGCTTATATTAAAGGACTTTGGCATTAATGTTGTTGTCAATGCTGGTGGTGGAATTCATGGTCATCCAATGGGTACTGCTGCAGGCGGACGAGCATTCCATCAAGCGATTGTTGCAACGATGGACGGCATTGATTTGCGCGAGGCTGCATTGCAGTCTAATCATGAAGAGCTACGCATTGCGATAGAAGCATGGGGGATCAAACAATAATGACGACAGCTAAGAAACAAATTGTATTTTGTGATTTCGACGGTACAATTACTGAGAATGACAATATTATTGCAATCATTAAACATTTCGAGCCCGCTGGCTGGGAACAATTAGTTAAGAAAGTTATTTCTACAGAAATTTCTATTCAAGAAGGTGTCGGTTCACTGTTCCGCCTCCTTCCTGCTTCCATGGAAAAAGAAGTTGTTGAATTTGGCATTCAAAATGCGATCATTCGTGATGGCTTTGCCCAATTTGTCCAATTCTGTAATAATAACAAAATTGATTTCTATGTAACAAGTGGTGGGATTGATTTCTTCGTATATCCATTACTTAAATCTTTCGGTATACCAGAAGATCATATTTACTGCAATAAAAGTGATTTTACCGGTGAGCAAATTGAAATTTTATGGCCACATCCTTGTGATGAGCATTGTCACAATAGCTGTGGGATGTGCAAGCCGACAATTATGCGTAAATTCAATACGAAGCAACACGAACGTATTATTATTGGCGATAGCGTGACTGATTTTGAAGGTGCAAAAATAGCTGATAAAGTATACTCAAGATCACATCTTACTGAAAAATGTAACGAGCTCGGTATAGCACATACAGAATTTCAAACCTTCTTTGACATCATAGATGACATGAAGCAGAAAGGATAAAAATAACTATGAATTTTGATCAAATTCCATTGCATGAAAAACAAGAAGTATTAATGAAATTACGCGAAGTAAAAGAAGCTTTCGCAGCACGTAATTGGTTCCCAGGAACGGCAGGTAATCTATCGATCCGTATTGGAGAATATACGCCAGAAAAATTCAATTTTGGAATAACAGCAAGTGGAAAAGACAAATATGTCAATACTTCCGAAGACTTCTTATTTGTCGATCAGGACGCTGTTCCATGTGAAGCTACCAATTTGAAGCCCTCTGCGGAAACACTTGTCCATTGCGAAATTTATCGTAAAACAGGTGCAGGTGCTATTTTCCATATTCATTCTGTATTCAGCAATGTTATCTCTGAATACTTCTGGCATCGTCGTTCTATTCCAGTTGATGGTGTCGAATTGATTAAAGGATTAAATATTTGGGAAGAAGAATATCAGTTGGAAATTCCAATTGTAAGTAATTTCCTTCATATTCCTTCAATCATTCCAGAAATCACGGAAAAACTGGATCCAAAAGTACCGGGTATTGTGTTACGTAAACATGGTGTATATGCTTGGGGAGCTAATGCCTTTGAAGCGAAGCGCCATCTTGAATCATTTGAATTCATTTTTGAATATGTATATCGCCTAGAGATGTTGAAAAAAGGATTACCTACTGAGTAAGCCAGTATCTATCATCTCTCGTAAATGTCTAATAAATGGATATAACAAAAGGAATGTCTAAGTTATCAACTCATCAGTTGTGACTTCTCGACATTCCTTTTTTTGATGATTATCCCCGTTTATCAAGTTTGTAGAAATTATAACTTTCACTATCAATCTCAATAATACTCTCAAAATTAAATCCGCATTTTTCTATAACTCTATTCGACGGTACGTTACTTATTAGAGCAATAGCATTAAGTACTTCCACTTTCGTATTCTCAAACAAGAAATTGACTAAACCCTTTGCAGCCTGGGTTGTATAACCATGACCTCTATGATCCTTTGATACTGCATACATGATCTCTCGATTAGGTGATGGCAATTCATCTTTTATGCCTGTACAGCACCAACCGATAAGTTCATTTGTATCTTTCAAAACAATTCCTAATCGAAGTCGAAGTTCTGCAATATCTTCATCATTCGATACAGCATTCAGAAACTGTTTATTCTCTGGAATTTCATAGTTAAAAAACCAATCTTCTCTTTGTTCTTTTGATACATTCCAACCTGGTAAATACTCATAAATCTCGGGCTGCCACGTAAGTTCGTGAAATTTATCTAAATCAGTTGTTAGAAACTCTCTTAACAGTATGTCCTCACACTCAATGTAAAAAAAAATATCTTCCCCCATCTAGCTTTGGTTTCCTTCAATAGCTAGTAATAACACTGCTGCTGCTAGACCTAAGCGAGGATCTAGTTGTTTGTTTGTATTAGCTGAAAAATCCACATTTAATTTACTAACCATAGGATTGAAATTTTGTTGGAATTCCACAACTGTTCTTCCATCTATTTCACCATGAAATTTTTGCGGAACTAGATTTGTTAAAAACCTTCTAAGTAGTGCTAATGCAGCGCTATCTTCCTTAATAAGACCAACTTCTTGTTCATTAGAATTGAGTATGATCCATTCATCTTTCAGAATAGACTTCATACCTTTACGGCGAAGAGAACCAAGATTTTCTCTTGTAACAGCATCTACTACATCATAAGTTGCAGAGAAATCTATCGCACTACGTGCTTGAATCGTTATCAGTTCTTGTTGCATAGACTCATCACTATATAGGCGAATATCCTCTTTCAACTTGAAAGCTTTCATCTGCGAGAACATCACTAGCTGTTCATTATTATCATAAATATGAAACTTAGCACCAAGTACAGTTAATATTTTCTTTCTTACGACGTACTGTGTATGAGTAAAGATTGGATTCAATTATATTCCCCCTAATATTAGTAACTACTTGAAGTTATTATCGACTATATAGTCATACAACTCTTTCCAGTAATTTCGACAAAATGCTGTGTAATCCTTTTATATACTACTAATTTATATATTTTTCGGATATTTCCATGTCGAACGGACATAGAAACCGTAATTTGTGGATGGGACCTGGTGTCCGTTCGTCAGCAAGCGAAGTAATCAAAACAGCCTTGATTAATATTCGTGTATTAATTTCGGTTATGAGCCGCATTTTAATGTATATTTTCTTTCATTTAACAAAGATTATAGGTGTATTACATTTCAACTGTTTCTTGGAATGCTCTAAGGTCATTCTGTTAATAACGCTAATGCTTAAGAAGTACGGCAACATAGCTTCAAATCATACATTCAAAAAAAGCATTGGGGGTCTATTTGATGAACATAACTAACTCGAATCCGATCAAGAAAGGATTGTCAGTCTTTGCGTTAGGTGGCTTATTCGAAATAGGCAAAAATATGTATGTCATTCAATATGATGAAGATATTGTTATTATTGATTGTGGTTCAAAGTTTCCCGATGAAAGCTTGCTTGGGGTTGATCTTATCATCCCGGATATTTCCTACTTAATAGAACATAAATATGCAATTAGAGCAATGATTATAACCCATGGACATGAGGATCATATTGGAGCTATTCCTTATATACTCAAGCAATTGAATATGCCCGTTTACGGATCTCGATTAACTTTAGGTCTAATCAAGGGAAAACTTAAAGAACATCATCTTAATCAAACCGTATTACATGAAATTAATGCAGAATCAATTTTGGAATTCGCTAGCCTGAACCTCTCTTTCTTCCGTACGAACCACAGTATTCCAGACTGTCTTGGCGTTGTTATCGACACACCAGAAGGTAGAGTTGTACATACGGGAGATTTCAAATTTGATCTTTCGCCAGTCAATCAACAATTTCCGGATATACATAAGATGGCCAGCATCGGAGAAAGCGGTGTGCTACTTCTACTATCCGAAAGCACCAATGCAGAGCGACCAGGCTTTACACCCTCTGAAAGTGTAGTTGGTGAACATATCCATGAGGCTTTTCAAAGAGCAGAAAATAAAATATTTCTGACGACCTTCGCCTCTAACGTTAATAGACTTCAGCAAGTCGTAAATGCCTCCCATAAAACCGATCGGAAAATCATTCTACTTGGCAGAAGTATGGTTAATGTCGTTAAAGTGGCGATGGAGTTAGGCTACTTAAACGTACCTGAAGACATGATTATCGATGCCAAAGAAGCTGATAATTTCCCTAGGGAACGTATTACAGTATTATGTACTGGCAGTCAAGGAGAACCATTAGCGGCCCTCTCGAGATTAGCTAGCTCAACACATCCTTTGATCGCCATCGATGAAGGAGATACCGTTATATTTGCTTCCTCTCCTATTCCAGGGAATGAAAAAAGTGTAGCCAGTACGCTCAATCATTTATATATGCTAGGAGCAGATATCATTCATGGAAGTGGATCTGCAACAGGTATGCATGTGTCAGGTCACGCAAATCAAGAAGAATTAAAACTAATGCTAACACTGATGAAACCACATTATTTCATTCCTATCCATGGGGAATATCGAATGCTCCATCAACATCGTATTCTCGCACAATCTGTTGGAGTTGAATGGGACAATATTTTCATTTTGCGCAATGGAGAAGTGTTAGATATTGTTGAAAAGCATGCAGTACAATCCCGTCAAGTTACTGCTGGTAATACTCTTGTCGATGGATTTGGAATCGGTGATGTAGGCGATATTGTTCTACGTGATCGAAAGCATCTTGCAGAGGACGGCATACTTGTTGTAATCATTACATTGAGCCGACAAGAAAATGCTTTATTGTCCGGACCAGAGGTCATTACTAGAGGATTTGTATTTGTAAAAGAATCAGAAGAACTGTTGAATGTAGTAAGTAAATTAGCTATGGTTGTATTTGAAAAACTACAAAAATCAGGAAACGATTGGAAATGGTCTCAATTAAAAAATAACATTAGAAATTCTATTGGGAAATTTTTATATACCGAAACAAGACGAAGACCGATGATATTACCTATCATCATTGAGGTGTAATCTGTCCGTGTGGATAGCTCATTATAATAAAAAGCGCCTCAGATGTTAGATTGCTCTAACACTGAGGCGCATTTCATCTGTCTGCTTTAATTCGCGCTACCCTTTAATTACAACTGCAATTGCAATTACTTACTTTTCATTCACTTTAAGTCTAATCACATTCCACGAAGTTTTTGAAAGCTGCGCAGTAATGCGACTACCGTCTACTGTCGTTGTATCACATGTTTGAGGTACAACATTGTTCGGATTATGCTTCGTATTCACCGCTTTAATATCTTGATTAGTCATGACAATATGTTCAATTAATGTAACATTTCCAAAGCTGCGAAGATCAAGATCAAGCTGCAATCCCTCTTCCAAATGTCTGTTCACCGCAAAAATAGTTACCTCGCCTAATTGTTCATTGTATACACTAATTGACTCTAGATAAGGAACATCTGTGAAATCCTTCGAATCATACTTCGGACTATTAACTATTGGATGAAGCACCGTTCCACGACCAAAAGTAGACGTATGCAGGAATGGATAGTACGTCGTTTGTAACCAGACCGCTCCTCCATTCTCCGTCATAATTGGCGCAATAACGTTAATAAGCTGTGCCATGCAAGCCATTTTCACGCGATCAGCATGCTTCAAGATCGTAATTAACAAGCAACCAACTACTAGTGCATCCTCAAGATTATAGACATCTTCCAGCTCAGGCGGTGCAATTTGCCAACGTTGCTCCGCAGTACTTGTCCCGATTGTATTCCATACATTCCATTCATCCAAAGATAGATAGATTTTTTTCTTGCTTTTCTTTTTCGCTTTAATATAATCACAAGTTGCAGCGACACTACTAATGAATTGATCCAAATCAAGTGATTTGGCTAAGAAATTTTCCGAATTTTTCTCATTATTATTATAATATTGATGTAGGGATAAGTAGTCCACATTGTCATAAGTAAGATCTAATACAGTAGCTTCCCACTCTGCAAATGTACTCATACTGCTACTAGAACTACCACAAGCGACAAATTCCAAAGTTGGATCAACCCAGCGCATCGCTTTGGCTGTTTCATTGGC
>DXHF01000358.1 GCA_019113605.1 Candidatus Paenibacillus intestinavium | reverse complement strand
TAATGAGTTGCACTGTTTCATACTACAAAGGTATAATGAGAGTCAGATACAAAAAAACTAAGGGAGTGTTATGGATGTCCATGTCATTTGAAAGATATATGTTAGATATGATTCAACCAATGCGAGATGATCTTACTAGTATTGGTATTACAGAATTGCGTACACCAGAAGAGGTGGAGGCTAATCTTCCTACAGCAAAAGGAACTGCTCTTGTTGTTGTTAACTCAGTATGTGGCTGTGCTGCTGGTCAATGCCGTCCAGGTGTAGCTGATGCACTTCAACATGCAGTAACACCTGATCAATTATTTACTGTATTTGCTGGTCAAGATAAAGAAGCTACTGCAAAAGCTCGCGAATACTTTGCACCATATCCACCTTCTTCACCTTCAATTGCGCTAATGAAGGATGGCGAATTAGTGTACTTTATTGAACGACACAGTATTGAAAATCGTTCTGCTGCTGATATATCTGCGGATTTGACTGCAGCGTTTGATAAGTTTTGTGGTTAGTATATGAGCACATTACAATCGCAAATTATTGAAAGATTTGGTGTAAAGCCTAGTATTAATGCTGCTGAAGAAGTTCGTAAGCGCGTTGACTTCTTAAAAGAATATGTTCGTAATACTGGGACTACTGGATTGCTTATTGCAATTAGTGGTGGTCTTGATAGTGCGGTTGCAGTAGGACTTTGCAAACAAGCTACAGATGAACTAAGCGATGAAAGTGGAAAAGAGTACATCACACTTGGTGTATTTCAACCTTACGGTGAGCAATCCGATATTGCGGATAGCTATGCTGTGGCAGAAGCATTTAATCTTACGCATAAAGTTGAAACAAATATTGAAGAAGCTGTTGATGAAATTTCATTAGAAGTTGAACATGCCTTCAAATCAGTCGGAAAACATCAGCATATTAGTCGCAGTGGAAAAGGTAATGTGAAGGCTCGCACTCGTATGGTCGTTCAATATGCACTAGCATTTGATATGAATTTACTTGTTGTAGGCACTGATCATGCATCAGAAACAGTTACCGGATTTTATACAAAGTGGGGCGATGGGGCAGTAGATATAACGCCACTTAGTAGCTTGAACAAGCGACAAGTTAATCAAATTGGTGCATACATTGGTGTACCCGAATCAGTTCTTATTAAAGCGCCAACTGCTGGATTATGGGATGGTCAAACAGATGAGAATGAGCTTGGTATAACGTATACACATAACAATGATTATTTGGAAGGGAAAGAAATTCCAGACGATGTACGTGAGAAACTTGAAAAACAATATTTAAAAACAGAGCATAAAAGATCACTTATTCCAGGGATCTAGATGACAGAGCCTATCGCATACGTAGCGATAGGCTTTTTCTAATAAAAGAAGTTTATGCAGTGAAACGCTTCCAAATTTCATTGCAAATGATGAAACATATACATTAGCCTTACATAATATGCTATACTTCTTACTAATATTAGAAATATTATGGGGATAAAAGGAGGAACTTAAATGCAGCGTCAACGAACAATCGGCGTCTTAACTCCTTTTCTAGGCGGAAATTATTATACAGAAGTAATACAAGGTATTCAATTTGCTGCTAGAAAACTTGATGTAAATCTAATCATTATACGTACAGGAGGTAAATACTTTGATGTTCCGATTGGAATGGATAAAGTAGATGGCTGGCTTGTCGTTAATTTTGCAGTGGAAGATCATTTTTTGAAGCAACTCGAAGAAATATATCAAAAACCTGTAGTAACAGTAGCCAAGGACATTCGACAGTTGAATATGAATGGTGGAATGGTCGTTGTTAATAATAAAAAAGCTGCAAAAGAAGCTATTCTTCATTTGCATCAACATGGTCATACCAAGATAGGGTACATTGGAAGTATGACGATGGATGATATGAAATATCGCTACGATGGTTATTTGTCGGCTATGCAACAATTAGGGTTAGAAATAAAAGCGAATTATTTATATGATTCTAGTGATATGAGTGTATTCGGCGGCAAACAAATGGCAGAGAGAATCATTAAAGATAAATTCCCGATAACAGCTGCGCTAGTAAGCACTGATCTTTGTGTGTTTGGTATGATTAATAAATTGCAGGAAAAAGGATATCGCGTGCCGGAGGATATTGCTTTAATCGGCTTCGATAATTCTAGTACCGCGCGATACTCTGAAATTCCAATTACTAGTTTTGAACAGAATCTAGATCTTATATTAATGAAAGCGATCGAAAACTTATGCGAGCGGATCGATCAACCACAAACATTTAAGCTGGATGTTATCGACTGTTCACTTATTAAACGGCAATCCTGTGGTTGTGGGATCGCAGAAGGTATTGGAAATAACGAGAGTAGTATGAAACAAGTAGAATACGCTAATCATATTAATGCTTTGCGTACTGAAAATAATGTTAACTATGAATTTAATCGATATATATTAAGCTACAATTTTAAACGTGTCCGCGATATTGCAGCTTTACTAGAAAATTATTTTAATTGGGGTTCGATTACGACGCAACAAGGATATAACGCACAGCAGCGACCTCATCTGATAATGAAAGAATATTTCAATTTTACAACTAGAAAAAATGAACTTAAGCAAATTGATTTGAAGCAATATGAGACGCTACCAGCGCATCCTCCAATATTCTCATCGCAAAAATTGAAATCTGATAATGAAGTAATCTATGTTCTTCCTTATCGGTTAACTCAAAATAATTGGAGCTTACTTTCATTCGGTACATCTCATGAAAAAACGCATCAACGCTCTTCTGAATACATGAGAATTGTCCATTTATTTGACATTGTATCTAATACATTTGATAGACTTTCATTATTAGATGAATCAGCAACACTTAGACAAGAGCAACAAGAGCTGTCTGAACGACAAGATGTAATAACTCGTTTAAGCGATGATATTTTATTTGAAGTGAATTTTGATAAGAAAAAAGTATGGTTGAATCGTAATCTTAACTTCAAAGTAAAACCAACAACATTGTTAGGGCTCGAGGAGTTTGTCCACCCTGAAGATGTGAGTTTGCTTAAGAAGCACTTTTATGAGCATTTCCGTGATAACAAACCTTTCTATACAGAATTAAGAATTCAGATTAATAATGGTCCATATTACTTCGCAATTATTAGTGCTGAGAGTACGAGAGATCATGTAGGGAATATTCAAAAATTAATTGGTTCGATAAGGGATATTTCAAAGCTGCGTAATTGTGATGATGGTAACGAATTAGCTCATGGACTTGTAAATCGCAGAAGATTTTACGAGGAAATTAAGTTGGTTATTCAAGAAGGGCATCGTGAATTTGCGCTATGTGTGCTAGATATTGATAATTTTAAGCTTATTAATGATTTATATGGGCATCATGTTGGTGATGATATAATAGAAACACTGTCAGATGTGCTTACCCGTTGTATTAAGCAAGGGGATCATATTTCACGCTTTGGTGGAGATGAGTTTGTTGTTTTGTTCCAATTCGATCGAGTTGAGGAGATTGATATTTTCGCAGCGCAAATATCTGAAGCTATTTCTCAGCGGATTGTAGGTATGAATCGTGATATCAATTTATCGGTTAGCGTTGGGATTAGTTTATATCCAAGTGATGGACATGATTATG
>DXHF01000357.1 GCA_019113605.1 Candidatus Paenibacillus intestinavium | reverse complement strand
TAGGTTGGTACAGCTTGTTGCTGCTTTAAGCGTAATTCTTTCAGTATCATAGGCTCA
Source organism: Candidatus Paenibacillus intestinavium (assembly GCA_019113605.1). Classification (GTDB taxonomy): domain Bacteria; phylum Bacillota; class Bacilli; order Paenibacillales; family Paenibacillaceae; genus Pristimantibacillus; species Pristimantibacillus intestinavium. The sequence continues at coordinate 5,390 of DXHF01000357.1, read as the reverse complement.
CGAGAAGCTTGGAAGGACAGGCTATGTGGACCTTTACTAAAGTAAAATTGGAACGGCTCTGTGATGTAGCCATTAGAATCTTGAACAAGCTTAGTTGTCCATTGCGGAGCTTCGACTTGCCTTGGGCGTAACTCATTGCCTTGATTATCTACTTTAATTTCGGATAATTCGTTATGCCATAATCGATCAAATTGGATAAATTGTGCTTCATCAAATGGAACTACGCCATCAATAGCAATTATTCTTTCGATAGATGAGCTCTTTCCCTCAACAGGATAGTAAAGCACTTCTAATTGGTATAATCCTGCTTGCTCCACCTCAAAATCCCATTGTACTGTTCCAGTCTCACCCGTATATAATGCTGAACCTTCCATTCCCTCAACCTGTAATCGTTCAAACTCAGTACCAGTCACTTGAGCATACTCTGTTGCATCAATGACGATCACTGTATTAGGTTTTGCTGAAGATTTATGCTGAGAAAGGTATGATACATAGCTATTCTCTCCACTAACAGACGTAGCCAAAAAATTATTAGTAGTCGTTATGAATTGATTGTCTTTATTTGAAAACGCATTCACAATCAGGATGATTATCGTTATTATGAGCAAGCATGCCCCTAATATAACGATACCTGTAGCCTTATTTGGCATCCTATGCTGACGGCTCACCCAGTTTCCTCCTCACTTCAGCTATTGCTATGTACAATTATTGGTATAAGAAAAGGGAAGGCATAATACACTTCCCCTTTCTTTATTAGTTCACTAAATTAATTACCAAGTTTTTGCACTGCAGCTTCTGCTGGTCCTTTATGAGTCTCTGCAGCGGCAGAAGCACTAACTTTATTAACAACAACATCATTAACAAATGCCCATGTAGGGAATTCTGGGAAAGCGTCATCAAGAGTGATTAAGCCAGTGCCAGCGATATGATTTCGCAGCATATCAACATCATCCTCGAAGCCATACATACTCTCTAAATAATCTTGACCTGCATAATCTTCAAGCATTGGAATATCAAATGTTTCTTCATAAATTTGGTATACTAGATCTGCATCTTTTACACCTTTACCAATAAACTTCGCAGCAGCTGCTGTATTGGCATATGTGTAATCTGTTGTTTGACTAGGGCCTTTAGGAATTGGCACAATACCAAAATCGAATGTTAATCCACCAAGATTCCATTCAGCTACTGTAAACATCGCTACATCGCCGTCTTTGAACGTGTTAGATTCATTCCAATCCATTGGATCACCAGTACTAACCTTTACAACCTTATCTACATTATATAGTTGGTTCAAGAACTCGCCTGTCTCAATAGAACCTGCACTAGACAGCCCTTCAACTAAATTTTCTTCATCAGCGATACGCACACCGTTAGATACTGCAAAATGTTTATACACATCTAGACTCCATCCTGCGAATCCATATACATCATTTTTACCGTCATTGTTCGTATCCTTTGTCGCTAGCTTAGCAAGCTCTAGGAATTTATCCCATGTCCATTCACCATTCGCATATAACTCTTTCGGGTCTGGAAGACCAAGTTGCTCGAATATAGCACGGTTATAGTGCATACCCGCACCAAGTGATGTTGGATTGTCGAATCCATAGTAATCACCAGCGATTGGTGAATACTTCGTTAACAAGTTACCTTCGTTATTAATGTTACTGTCTGAATCGGTAAATTCACTAATAGGTTGTATAAGACCTTGCTTAATAAGTGGTAATGCCGCTTTATACTCTAGTTGTACGATATCAGCGAATGGTTCGCCGCTAAGCACACTATTCGTAAAGTTTGGAACCATTTCTTCAAATGGTACGTTTACAAATTCAATTGTTACATTATATTTTTTCTCTACTGCAGCAATCTTTTCTAGTCTGTTAATATCTGATTGTGTTTCACCTAGTGGAGTTAGATCCCACCAAGCAGCAATTTTAATAACACGGCCACCAAGATCATAGGTTTCTTCTGGCTCAGGTGTTGCAGTTGGTGTTGCTTCTACTTCTGGAGTTGATGTTGGAGTTGGTGTTGCATTAGCCGGGCTATTACCACCGCTACAAGCTGTAAGTACCATTACTAGACAAAGAAGCAAAAATGAAAACCCTTTCAATTTACGCATTGTCGAACCTCCCATTTTTTTTATGTTTAGATCGCACCAACAAAACTGGACAAATGATGTAAAATAAATTGTTGCACTCCCACATAACAAATTTCATTTTGTTATGTATTGTTATTTTGTTAGCGCCTCTTTACATAACAAATATTAACATATCCCTAACAGTTTGGTCAATATAATAATTTTCATAAATACAGTCATTATATTGCATATTTTTTTACATTCTTCATACAATATCGTTGCAAAACGATAGCTAACATGCTATGTTTGAAATAACAAAAATAACAAATGAAGTGAAGTGATTCATTATATGAGAAATAAAATAACGATACAAGATATAGCCAATGAAGTTGGCATGTCCAAATATGCAGTCTCTCGAGCTTTATCTGGAAAATCCGGGGTTAGCCCAGAAACAAGACAATATATTGTTCAAAGTGCGGAACAATTAGGTTATTTTAAAGGGAAGCCTTTAACGAAATTTTATTCTCCTATTGTAGAAATCCCATCTGAAACATGGACTGGTACTATTCTTGTTCTGTTTCCTAACATTCCATATCAAGATACAGAATCTTTATATTGGGGACCTCTTTTCAATGGTATTTCTACTCGTTTGAGTCAAAAAGGGGTTAACATTCTGACATTAACTGAACCTCCTAATGATTCTATTTTTTCATTATTGAATCCAGATGCCATTAAGGGCATTATTACACTTGGTTCAATCGCTACTTCGATATTGCTAGATATACAGAGTCTCAATATACCGATTATAATGGTGGATCATCTTGATTCGAATTTACAGTGCGATACCATTTTTTCAGATAATATGATAGCCATTCAACAAATTATGAAACAACTAATAAGTGATGGCTACCGTAAATATCAATTTATTGGCAAGATTCACGATGCACAAAGCTTCAATGAACGCTGGTTAGCTTATCGTACTGCTTTAGAAGATCACAATATCGAGCTGAATCAGAATCCAATACTAATCTCACCCACTTTAGAGCATATACAAGACGCAATTCTAGAAGCTGTTCAACAGGATGGGATCCCTGAAGTGTTCGTATGCGCGAATGATACGACTGCAATGTTTGCTATCGAGGCACTAAATAGCATGGGCATACAAGTGCCTCGTGATTGCATTCTTACTGGCTTTGACTATACCTATCCTGAATTACCGTTATATGCAACGGCTAATGTGAATAAAGAAATTATAGGCAGTCGTGCCGTAGATCAATTGTTCTGGCGGATCATCAACCCGAATCAACCCTATGAACGTAAGCTACTAAGTGCAGAACTAATCTTAAATAGACAATATAGTAAACCATTGCAAAACACGTAATCGACAAAAAAAGAGGAAGTAGAGACCGCCCCCTAAAAGGGCCATCCCTACTTCCTCTTTCAATATATTAATGCTAGATGTTACTATACGACTTGTTGTGCAACGCACAACAGAGTCCTGACTACTCCAACGCAAATCCCTATGCTACGAAGCAAAGCCCACAGCAACGTAACCCTCACGACTTGTGGCGCAAAGCGCCACAGAGACCCGACTACCTCAAAGAAAAACCCCCACAAGCTTCGAAGCATCACCCACAAAAAACTTCGCGAGCTAGCTCGGTTGTCAGCACCAAGAAGATGGCATGAAGCTAGGAAAGCCCGAGAAACGGAGCGTACGTTATTGGTACGTGAGTATCTGCAATGTTTCTGCAAGAAACATACATCGAAAGGCTATGCTCAACTTCCGATGAATGGCATATTCGCAGTCGAATCTACTACGACAGCATAATCATCGTGATCACAAGCGAGCTAAACCATAACGCGACAAATATTATTGCTCAGCTCAACCGGATCCTCAATCGATAATCCTTCAATCAATAGAGCTTGGCTATATAATAGCTGTGTATATAGTCCAAACTTCTCTTGATCATTACCGTATGCTTGTTGTAAAGCACGGAATACATCATGGTTGATGTTAATTTCTAATACTTTATCCGCTTGAACGCCATTCGCATCAGGCATTCCTTTCAGAATTTTCTCCATTTCAATGGACAATTCGCCTTCTGAAGAAAGACATACTGGATGACTTTTCAGACGCTTGGAAGCTTTAACAGTTTTCACTTTGCCATCAAGTAAAGATTGCATACCAGCAAATAATTCTTTTGTTTCCTCAGAATCAGCTTGCTCCTGATCTTCGCTGCTGTTCACATCAAAGCCCAGATCTCCACTAGAGATCGAACGGAATTCTTTCTCCTTGTAGCTTTGGATTACTTTAAGAGCAAATTCATCAATATCATCCGTTAAATACAATACTTCGTAGCCTTGATCTACTACAACTTCAAGCTGTGGCGATTTTTCGATTCTCGCTACAGATTCACCTGTTGCATAGTAAATGTATTTTTGATCTTCTTGCATACGTTCAACATATTCTGCAAGACTAACAAGCTGTTGTTCTTTGGAAGATGTGAACAGCAGTAGATCTTGAAGATCACCTTTGTTCATACCATAATCATTATATACGCCAAATTTCAATTGACGACCGAATGATGCGTAAAACTTCTCATATGACTCACGTTCGTCTTTCAATAAGCTTTGAAGCATAGATTTGATTTTGTTTTTAATATTTTTCGCAATAAGTTTCAATTGACGATCATGCTGTAATAACTCACGGGAAATATTAAGTGATAAATCTTCTGAATCCACCATACCTTTCACAAATCCGAAATAGTCTGGAAGTAGATCTGAGCATTTCTCCATAATCAGTACGCCATTCGAATATAACTCCAACCCTTTTTCATATTCCTTCGTGTAGAAATCATATGGTGGGCTTTCAGGTAAAAATAGAATCGCATTGTATACAACCGCACCATCTGCACTAATATGAACATGTTTCAACGGCTTATCAAATCCATAACGCTTGTCCATATAGAATAGATTGTAATCATCATCTGTTAATTCATTTTTGTTGCGACGCCATAAAGGAACCATACTATTAAGTACTTCTTCCTCCACAACCTCTTCAAATTCACCTTCTGCATCTGCTTTTGGTTGTTGAGAAGCAATATCCATCTTAATCGGGTAACGAATAAAATCAGAGTACTTTTTAACAATTGCTTTCAAGCGATACTGTTCCAAATACTCATCATATTGCTCATCCTCCGTGTTTTCTTTAATATGCATAACAATCTCAGTACCAACTGTAGCTTTTTCAGCCGCTTCGATAACATAACCGTCAGCACCATCAGAAACCCAGCGATATGCTTCATCACTGCCA
>DXHF01000356.1 GCA_019113605.1 Candidatus Paenibacillus intestinavium | reverse complement strand
ATCCATCAGAAAACTTAATATCGCGTGTCGCTGCGGGGTCATTCGAACGCCATTAGTTTTCAATTGTTCTAAAGCTAATTGTACGTTAGTAATCATTCCCCTCACGCCTTTCCTAATAAAATAATTATTACTATAATAAAATCATTACTACTATAATACGTTTATAAATTCAGTTTTGTCAATGAATTGGCATAAAGTGTGTACTCATCACTCTATAAGAATATAATTTGATGCATACATAGAAATCGTATAAATCGCAGCACCAACAGTAGCTTCATATCGTTTACTATTCTTTTCAACAATTCGATCGCCTGATATTTTACCAAAAGATACTTTAGCTCCCAATAAATAATGTGCTTTTCTTGGTAGCTTCACTACAATATTTCCTACGGTTGCGGTCAAACTCCAATTACCTGCCACCTTATTAGTTATGACATGTAACAAGCCATTCAGTGCAGTTGCTTGTACGTCATCAAGCGGATTAATAAGTGTAACCATCCCTTTCTTACTTTGTACGGCTACACTGCCATCTATATTCTTCATAAAAACATTTCCTTGCTTAGTACTTACTTCCACATTTCCGGTTATTCCATATACATTAATTGCAGCACTATTACTTTCAATACTAAGCTTATCCAATATCGTTATCCCTTCGATATGTAGGGCACCATGCTCTAGCTTAATTCTCATACCTTCTGTAAGCTCATAATGATTAGGGATAACCATTTTCACATCCATACGCGGATAACGATTCAAGTTGTATAACGGTAGTTGTGATTGCATTAATATTCCACTATCGAATTTAACATCAATATAACTTTGCTGCTTTACGTCTAATGCTTGTTCTTCATCTTCCGTGTTCACATATAGGACAGGATATAACGTCAATTCATCTACATCATCCCGTATAATCTCAACGTAACCATTCAAATTTCTAAATTGGATTTCCCCTGATGCATCCATAGGTAATTTTATTGGTGCTAATTCATAGCGGAAACCAGTTGATCCATCTAACTGTTCCTTATTAGGAGCAGGAGCATGAAAGCTTTGTAATATTTTTGTGGGATAATCGCTATACTGCATAACAAAGTAAGATGTGCTTCCAAGTATAATAAGGACGAACACGCCCCAATAATCAAGTCTAAACATCGCTGTTCGATTAAACCAATAGTAATATATCGCTAAAACAATAAGTTCAAGCAGAAATACAAGTGGCGTAATGTAGCCCCACTGTACCCACTGTATCGGTGCAATTTGTTGTAACCATAATAAGATGGCTAGCAATGTCAATAAAGCCGCTACCGTAATTCTACCCATTAAAATATATGGTTTTCTTTTCCTTTTCAAATGCGTAACTACATACATAACAATACTCATAATTACAAACATCGGATAGTGGTAAATAATTTGTAATTTGAACGCATACGTATTACTCAGCGGTAACAACAAAACAATGGTTAGCACTAGCAATATTAATGAGAATGCTATTTTAATCCATGAGTTTCTATAATAATATCCCTCATCCGTTGCTTGTAAGCTATTGAAAATCGCATAAAAATAATGATAAGGCAAACTAAGTATTAGAAAAGCAATCGTTAACGGTTGTTCAATAACGAGCACATGTAACAATGTATATGCAAGCGCGAGATGAAATAGAAAGCTACTTACAATAAATAACGCTTTATCGTAGATGCCGCGATAGCAATGACCTAAGCCCGGCAATAACATCGCCAGGCCTGCTATAATCCAATTTCCGCCATAACCTACTCGTAACCGATCCAACGAACACCCTCCACTTGCTTCAAGTCCTGCACGAGTGACAACATACTTTCTTTATGCTTACGAGATACATGAATATGAAGTATAACTTTAATATATTGCGAATTGCTCGCTTTATCACCCTCATGAATATCGCTTGTATCCATTTCTTCAATTGACATTTTATTAAGGATTGCATGATGTTCATCTAATTTTTGTTGTGTGTGCAATAGCAATATTGCTTGATCGGAACATGTCATGTTAACTACATAATGCTGCTTATTACGAATAAAACGTGCTTCTAATTTGTTAAATAGCCATAGAGTCAAAACAACTAAAATCATAACTGCAATAGAGGCAAAATAAAAACCTGCTCCTACCGCTAATCCGATCGCAGCTACTACCCATAACGATGCTGCAGTAGTAAGTCCAGATATTTTTTTACCGGTAAATAAAATAGTACCAGCTCCAAGAAAACCTACTCCTGTAATAACTGCAGCAGCAAGTCTTGCTGGGTCTACACGTACATTAACTTCATTAACGAAATCAGAAAATCCATAAATAGATAACAACATTAACAAGCATGCCCCTACGCAAACTAATATATTAGTTCGAAATCCAGCAGCATGGTTAGCTTGCTCACGCTCAAAACCAATGATTCCGCCAAGTACTAATGCTATGATGAGACGAATCAATATTTCTACCTCGTTAATGTACCACGGACTATCAACTACAGCTAATAGCATATATGCACTTCCTTTTCATAATAATTATAATGAATACAAAGAGATACTGCGTGATTTCATAGTGAGAAACCACGCAGTAATATACTACTATTGTATGTCACTATAATCATTAACTTTACTGAGATTTCAAGCGCTCAATAAGTAGCTTGTTAACTAATGCAGGGTTTGCTTTCCCCTTAGTTTCTTTCATTAATTGACCGACTAAGAAGCCAATCGCTTTTTCTTTACCAGCACGATAATCTTCAATCGATTGCGGATTACGTTCAAGCACAGCATCAACGATGGCAAGCAATGCACCTTCATCACTAATTTGCACTAGACCTTGTTCCTCAACAATTTGTCCTGGAAGCTTACCTGTTTCAATCATAGTTTTAAATACCGTTTTAGCAATTTTACCGTTAATCGTTCCTTTTTCAAGCAGACCTAGCATTTCCCCTAGACCTTGACCTGTAAGAGCAACATCCGCTAGTTCTTTGTTATTACTGTTCAAATATGCAAGAAGATCGCCCATAATCCAGTTTGCTGCACCTTTAGCATCCTTCGTATAGGAAAGACTTTCTTCAAATAGATCGGCTATTTTTTTCGATGATGTAATCACTTCAGCATCGTAATCAGAAAGTTCAAATTGCGAAGTATAACGAGCTTTACGAGCGTCTGGAAGTTCAGGAATCGTAGCACGAATCGCATCTTTCCATTCCTGACTAATGTTAAGCTTTACAAGATCCGGGTCAGGGAAGTAACGATAATCATGTGCTTCTTCTTTACCACGCATCGAGAAGGACTTACCTGCGGCATCGTCAAAACGACGAGTTTCTTGAACAACGATGCCTCCTTCATCAAGAATTTCTGCTTGACGAATTTGCTCATATTCTAATCCACGCTGCACGCCGCGGAATGAGTTCATGTTCTTCAATTCTGCACGAGTACCAAACTCAGCTTGACCATAAGGGCGTAAGCTAATATTCGCATCGCAGCGTAAACTTCCCTCTTCCATCTTCACATCAGATACATCACAGTATTGCATGATCGTGCGAATTTTCTCAAGATAAGCTTTTGCTTCTTCTGGTGAACGGATATCTGGCTCAGATACAATCTCAATTAATGGTGTTCCTACACGGTTAAAGTCAACCAGTGAAGCATATCCACCATCAATATGAGTTAATTTACCCGCATCTTCCTCAAGGTGCACACGCGTAATACCGATGCGTTTCGTTTCACCATTCACTTCTATATCAATATATCCATGTTCACCGATTGGCTGATCAAACTGTGAAATTTGATACGCCTTAGGTGAGTCGGGATAGAAATAGTTTTTACGATCGAATTTACTAATATCAGCCACTTGGCAGTTCAATGCCATAGATGCTTTCATCGCATATTCTACAGCTTGATGGTTCAACACAGGAAGTACTCCCGGATGACCTAAGCAAACTGGACATGTATGAGAGTTCGCAGGTGCGCCGAAAGCAGTTGAACAGCCACAGAAAATCTTACTATTCGTATGCAGCTCAACGTGTACTTCCAAACCTACGACCGTCTCGTATTTATTGGTAGTCATAATAATCTTCCTTTCGTAATCACGCACAAATTTATAGCTGTGGGCGCTGCTTATGGAATTCAGTATTAGCCTCAAATGCATGAGCTGCACGTAATACTGTAGACTCATCAAATGCTTTACCGATAATTTGCAAACCGATTGGCAGACCATCAGCTTGACCACATGGTACACTAATTGCCGGAATACCCGCTAGCGAAACTGGAATTGTACAAATATCATTAAGATACATCGTTAGTGGGTCGCCAACTTGCTCACCAATTCGGAAAGCTGGAGTAGGTGCTGTAGGCCCAATAACAAGATCATACTTCTCGAATACTTGATCGAAGTCTTGCTTAATCAAAGTACGTACTTTTTGTGCTTTCAAATAATACGCATCATAGTAGCCAGAACTTAATGCATACGTACCTAACATAATACGACGCTTAACTTCCTGACCGAAGCCTTGACTACGAGATTTACGATATAGATCAATAAGGTTCTCTGGATTTTCTGCACGAACGCCATAACGAACACCATCGAAACGAGCCAGGTTAGAAGATGCTTCAGATGAAGCAAGTAAGTAATACGTAGCAATCGCATACTCTGTATGTGGCAGCGATACTTCTTCCCATGTAGCGCCAAGCGATTCATATGTTTTCAAAGCATTCATCACGGCTTCTTTCACACGTGGATCGATACCTTCTCCTAAATATTCCTTAGGAACAGCAATACGTAAACCTTTGACATCACCAGTCAGCGCATCCGCATAATTGGGAATCGTTACATTAGCAGATGTAGATTCTTTCGGATCATAACCGGCAATAGCTTGCAGCACATGAGCTGCGTCTTCAACATTTTTCGTAAGTGGTCC
>DXHF01000355.1 GCA_019113605.1 Candidatus Paenibacillus intestinavium | reverse complement strand
TGGACAACCAACGATCGATGCTTTTGTAACAGCTAATGATAGACGCAAAGCCAATACATGGGAATAAAGGAGAATAATCGATATGAAGAAAGTAGCCAGTAAATCCGTTATCTTAATGCTTGTACTGCTAGTAACGCTTTCTTCATTATCTACAACCATCTTTGCAGTTGAAAAGAAAGATGAAAAGGGGGAGATTTTGAATCTCCCTCCTTTTGTGGATTTTGAAGTAAAAGAAAAGCGTAAAGTAGATATCATTGTAGATGTTGGTAATACGAGTTATACGATGGAACAAATTAATAGTATGGTCAATGAACAGCTTAGACCGAAGCTGCAAGCAAGTGGTTTAGATTATAAGGTTCATGTAGAGAAGTCGAGTGAAGGTATAACAAAATATTATTATTTTTCAACAGACCGTGATTATGTATATTCATCTCCAACTACATTGTACTCTTTTGATATCTTAACGAAACAATTTAAAAAGGAGTATCTTACAACATTTAGCCATGCATGGGATGTCGCATATGATCCTGAAACAACATTATTATTCTCAAGAGAGAACGTTTTTCTTGCAGACCAAACTAAAGTACCACCTGAAAGATTTAGCCCTAATGGATATCCGACAGTAACTTCACGGATGGCAAGTACTGCTAAAATAGCACCTAATGGGATGGCTATATCACGTAGAAGTTATCATGATCCTTGGAACGATCCTAGATACCTTTATTCGCAAAGAAGTACGACAGATATATTAGAAGCTATTAAAAACGGAGAAAGTACTAAGCTGAAAGACCAACATGTAGCTGCTGGTCTGGATTACCCTACTTTTCGTTGGGACCTGATATACTCTGATGGCACGTGGATGTACGATAATATAATAGCAAAAGGTGCTCATGAATATTACTTTGATCCAACAGTGACAACAATCCCTACAAGAAACTACTTAAGAGGTGCTGCACAAATATTATCTTATTCAAAAGAAACAGGGGAAATTATAATATCACGTATCACATCTACAAACTCACCTCATAATCCTGCTTATAATTTGGCTATATATAATCCGACAACAGGTGAGACAAGAACGTTCACTGAAAATCCAGGCAATCTTGGAAGTCAAAGAGGTAGAGTTACAGCTCAATTCTTAGATGGAGTACAGCTTATATACTCCGACTATAGCACAGGATTTAAGATGAAATATCTAGAGGATTATAGAGATCCATCATCAGAAGTTTCACTGGATTTTTTATATAATATTGATCCACTTATATATGTAGGAGTTGTCGCTCATTTCGGAGATTATATCGTTGTAGACTCAGGAAATAATAAAGGTATTTATAGAAGCTATTTTGTTAATTTAGCAACACAAGAGGTAATCGAAGCGTATACGGATGGACAGAAATCGTATTCCTCGTTTGAATTTCCTAAATTACCTGATTGGTATACAGCTAAAAAACGATATATTACAGATATTATACAAGAAGTACCTTATAGAACAGATACAGAAAAATATTATGTTCGGCTCGATGATTCGGCTATTCCGCATTTAGACCGACAAGCTACATTAGGGAATACTATTGCAGAACTTTCGAAACAGCAGATCGATTATGTTAGCATCGGTAGCAGCAGTAATGAAGTTGTAACCAATAAAATTCAATTCGCTTTAGGGAAAGGACAACGCTATAATATCAGTGAAATTAATACCGCATTTGGTGATATTGGTAGCTATATTACAGATAAAAAAGAAGTAGATCTTCACATTTTAATGGCGCAGCCAGGCGTAACAGATGCTAGCATTACAACAGCAATTAAAGATCTAACCACGCAATTACAAAAATCGAATATTATCGTTAAACCTCAATATGTTAAAGGTACAAACAGCTCAACATTGTATGAATTGTTGAATCAAGTCAATTGGCGTGATGATCGGAACAATTACATTCTATGGTTGAATCAAGGTGCAATGTCAGAATTTAATGATCCACTTGTCGAAGAAGAGGTTTCATTGCTCTTGAAAGGGAATTATACGTTCTTTACTGCTATGGGAAGTGCTAATAATAAAGTAGCCAATGAAAGCTTAATTGCTTCCAACAATGGCAATGGTTATTTCTTTGCAGGAACAAATATTTCATATATGACAGCCGAGCTGAAGAAGTACGTTGAAGCTACAGCCGTTAAAAATCCTAAACGTGTCTCAGATACATTAGTCTTGAACTATGATAGCACGACAGGCGACTACAGCTCAGATGTAATGATTAATACGTACTATGAAGATTTCGAGAAGGATCGCAAGATTAATGAACGATTCCTCACAACCCATGATCCGAGTGTCTATGAGAATAACACAGGCGTAATGGAAGGAATCGGGCAATACCAGGAGTCACCGACCACCAAATTTACAAAGGTCGGATTGTATGAAATGGTGGTCCAGGTGCAGGATGATCCAACTGCTAATACTAAATTCAGTAATTATAATTTATGGAGTCAAGATTCATTATCTCGCTTAGTGTTATATGTGCATCGTGCGCCAGTAGCCGAGTTTTCCGCTATTGTTAATTCGAGCAGGAGATTAACGATTCAAGATTACAGCTATGACCTAGACCGCTATTCACAACGTAACAAAGGGGTTACCACATGGATTTGGAAGTGGAAGAAGGTAGACGATACAGATTGGACCGTTGGCAAGCCACCTAGTCAGCTACAAGCGAATACCGACTATTTTGTAGCGTTGAAAGTTAAAGATATTGATGGGGCTTGGTCAAGTGAAGTTGTAAAGTATGTCACGACTAATCCATTCAATCAGCCGCCAGTCGCCTTATTTACGATTGATCCGAAGTCAGTATCCTGGAGCAAGCAAACCGTTATTACGGATCGTTCGTATGATCCCGATGGTGATCCAATCATTACGAGAGATTGGAAAGTATATCGAGAGAACAAGCTAATATTAAGTATTGGTACTACCCCTACATTTAATAAAATTAAAGCAGCAGCCGTAGCAGCAGGGCTAGACGCTTTAGGCAATTATAAGCTCACATTACGTGTGCAAGATTCACAAAAGTTATGGTCGGGAACATATACGGACTTCTTAGAGATCATTAACTATCCACCGATTGCCGATTTTGAACCATTAGAGGATACGTATCGAGATACGGTGAACAAGGTTACTAATCTAACCGCTAATCCCGATCAAGATGGTGACAAGGTAACGTATCAATGGACGCTCAAATATGGGGATAAATCCTATAATCTAGGAACAGCCCAGCATCCGAGTTTCAAAGTGAAAGATAGAGGACTAGGTAAATTAGCTGTAGGTACATGGCAGCTAGAATTGAAAGCTAGTGATCCATTAGGTGCTAGTAGCTATATGACTCATGCGTTTCATGTAGTCAACCAAGTGCCAACAACGACTATTACAAGCGGTCGCTCTACGGGATACATTAATGAACCATATGCTTATACCTCTATTCGATCCGATGCCGATACGGAAGACGTAGCAAGCCTACAAACGTTTTGGAGATTAACGTCACCTTCAGGTAAAGTAAAAGAATGGTACACGCAAAACATATCTATTACTTATGTTGAAAAAGGATCTTATGTATTAGAAAATTGGGTAGTGGATCAATTGGATGCGAAGAGTGAAATCGATAAAAAGAACATAACGATTTTGAATTTAGCACCAATACCAGGATTTACGATGAATCCAAATCCTTCGTATCGAGGGGTAGATGTTAATTTTGTGAGCAAAGCTACAGATTTGGACGGATATGTTGATAAGCAAAAATACGAATATTTAGCAGATGATGGCTCTATTATTACATTAAGCTCAAGCGGCGATTTCACAAGATCATTTCAAACAGTTGGCATACTGAATATACAACAAACGGTAACCGACAATGACAATGCGACCGCATTGATTGTGCAACCGATAACTATTATTAATCGCCTTCCTAACGTTGAAGTTACTACTCCAACTGCAACATCCCCTGCGACTGCTACCACCTTTACTTCATTAACTCCTACAATACACTGGAAAATGACCGATGCAGATAACGATCCGCAAGTGAAGTATGAATTAGTTTTGAAATCTATGGATGGAACAATATTGCAAACCTCATCTGTCGTTGCAGGTTCAGCTCAATCATTTATCATTCCTAGCAATTGGAATCTTATTGAAAATACGGTATACCGAGTTACTGTTAGATCCTTTGACGGTTATGATTGGAGCGTATATGCAACCGATAAATATTTCAAGATTATAACGAATCAGCCGCCAACAGCAGGATTTACATGGTCGCCAGCTGCCATTTGGGAAGGTGATCATATTCAGCTCAAGCATCAAGTGGATGATCAAGATGGAGATATGCTGCTCGTTCGCTATAAAGTTACCGCGCCAGATGGAACGATTGTAATGTATCCACAAACTAGTAACTATTCACTAACAAAAGCTCAATATAGTAGTGATGCATTTAGAATTCATAATGCTGCAATAGGCAAATATAAAATTGAGCAAACGGTATCCGATGGGAAGAGCGCTACGGTGCTGCTCACTCAATTCATCACTGTTAATGAATTAGATGTGATTGGAGAAGTTGTCCATACTGATCTATGGGAGCAATATAGATTAAGCTACAATCAATCTGCAACAACGAACGGTGCTGCTATATGGAATAGCGATCAATTTTATGGGGGTGAAAAATTCATACTAAAGGCAAGTACGACAAATACAGGTTCAAGTTCAAATTTAACGGGGATTACTTATGCAAGAGAAGTAACTGTTTCGTTACTTAATAAATACGGTACGACTCTACTTCGTCAAAATGCTACGAAATGGACAGGTGAACTATGGCATATCGAATTTTCAGATATGAAGAAAGGAATGTATGATGTAATCTTTGTGGCGTCTTACTCTAATGACATCGTAAAAGAACATACCGTCACTATAGAAATTATCGGTAAAGCATCATCTTTCGTAAGTCTCCATCGTTGGAAGTAGACAAGGAAATAGGTTAGATAAGGGAAGCCAGACGCTATTGAGTTTCTATTTTGAGCGGGGGTAACGAGGAATGAAATAAACAAAATACAAATGGGATACTCTAAGGTAGTTCACTACCTTCGGGCATCCCATTTTGCGTTTTTGCACTTAATCTATCCCATTAAGTGGAAGCCTATTGATGCGTCGCTTTAAATTGTTCGAAAAAACGATCAATCGCATAGTAAGCGGCACCTCTTACAGCAGATAGTTCCTGTAACTCGGCAAATAAAAACTGAAGCTGCTCTGTATGGAACGAAAGTGCCCGTTGTTGCACTGTTTTCTCGAGCGATGGCATAATCCATTCTGCTGCCCTACTCATCCGATTGCCAATCATCACGCTATCTGGATTCAATGTATTAATAATGTTGGCAATTCCGATACCGAGGTAATGACCGATCTTCTCGAATAAATGCAGTACACGCTCATCGCCTTGTTCAGCTGCCTGTATCAATTCGTCAAGATGCTCAAAGCCATATTCAGAAGCATCCTCTAGCAAAGCTTTTTCTGAAGCGTATAATTCCCAACATCCTAGATTACCGCAGGTACACTCTTTACCGTTGAAATCAATTGATAAGTGACCAAGCTCGCCAGAAAAGCCAGACGTACCTTTGTAAAGTTCTTTATCGAGAATGATTCCCGAGCCAATACCATAGCCGACGCTAAGATAAATTTGATTGCGTATCCCTTTGCCCGCGCCATATTTTTGCTCACCTTGAGCACCAGCATTCGCTTCATTATCGATAATAATCGGGTAATCATATCGTTGCTCTAGCATTTGCTTAAGTGGAACTTCACGCCATTTCATATTCGGTGCGAATAAAATCGTGCCATTTTGGTCTACAATACCTGGCACACCGATTCCGATTCCGACGATACCGTAATTACTTGCTGTAGCTTGTTCTATTAATAGATCGATGCTCTGAATCAATGCATCAAATGCTAGCTCGCGTTTCTGGTTAATGAGCTTTTGATAGTATTCCTGTTCAATGTTTCCATTAAGATCGACTAAGACGCCGCGAATATAATTAACCCCGAGATCGATGCCTATCGCATAGCCGGCCTTATCATTAAATAAGAGTAGAACAGGCTTACGACCGCCGCTTGATTCACCAGGGCCGATCTCTAGTACAAGATTATGCTCGATTAATTCCGCTACCAAATTAGAGACAGTCGCTTTATTCAACCCAGTTTGTTCAGATATTTGAGCACGAGAAAGGGGGGCGTGCTTACGAATACAATTCAAAACGATATATGAATTTAACTTTTTTACTAGGGCAAGATCACCTGTAGATTTGGCTTTCAACGTGAAACCTCCGTCCGAAATATATTACTCAAAACAGTATAGCATAAAACTTTGTTTGTATAATATACAAACAAAGTATTGGTCTGTTTTTGCTACAGAACATTGGAATATTACAAATTGGTGACAGTCCAATAAGTGTGTTCCTCGTCACACCGCATATTCCGCCGATGCTCTATTCTATAATTAGATTAACGATAATCAAGCGATATGGAGGGAACATAGATGTGCCAACAATTCAAAGTAGTGCTGTTGTTGACTATCATGATTGTTCTAGCTGGATGTTCTTTTTTTTCTATAGAAAAGGAAAATAAGAAAGTAGATATAAGCTCCGACATAGCTACCGAGACGTTGCTTGATCAACCGCCTATCGATCCAGTAATTACTCGCGATGGAGATGATGTTTATATTGAGATGACCTCGCAAGTGACCAATGTTGAAATTTCCGAAGGAGTGATCTTTAACGCTTGGACATTCAACGGAACTGTGCCTGGACCAGATCTTAAAGTTGAGCAAGGAGATACCCTTCATTTCACGTTGAAAAACCTTGATCCAATCGTCCCTCATTCTATGGACTTTCACGCTGTGCATGCGGCACCAAGTAAAAAGTTTATTGATGTGATGCCCAATGAGGAAGGGACATTCGTATATTCGGCTAACAATCCAGGAGTGTTTATGTATCATTGCGCTACTGATCCAATGATACTACATGTTGCTAATGGTATGTATGGCGTCATTATAGTTGAACCAAAGGACGGTTATCCGACTGATGATGAGATTGATCGAGAATATACGATTATACAAAGTGAATGGTATCCATATGACGATTATGATGCGCTGGAAAATGGCGAACCACAGTATGTTGTATTTAATGGCAGTGATTTTGCTTTAACCAAAACGCCACTTGAGGCTAAGGTTGGAGAAAAGATCAGATTATATGTTAGTAACATGGGGCCTAATGAAGTATCCTCGTTCCACGTCGTCGGTACGATTATGGATACCGTCTACCTTGATGGCAATCCACACAATGTACTAAAAGGAATGCAGACTGTCATGCTCCCAGCAAGCGGTGGAGCAATCGTTGAATTCACCTTGACGGAAGCGGGCGATTACCCATTTCTAACGCATCAGCTGAATCATGTTGCTAAAGGGGCTATCGGCAAGATTAGAGTAACCGAATGAAAGTGGAAGTTTAAAAAATCCAACTTTGAAGAATATGAGGAGGAAAAGATCATGATTGTTACACTGGCCAATCAAACTTTAACTGACAAAATGATGGAGCTATGCACCGAGCTGCTGCAACAGGAATCGTATCAAAGCTTACGAGCAATGGTTGATCAGTTTGTTAAAGACGAAGCTGCGATTCAGCAATATGAAAGGTTTTTGAGACATCAACAAGCACTGGAACAGAAGGAAGAACGTCAACAAAAGCTGACAGCTGAAGAAATTAGTGAATATGAGCAGGAAGAGATGGCTTTATATGACAATCCAGTCATTCGTAAATATTTGCATGCCGAAGCGGAATTTAACAAGTTTCATCGTTTCATTAGTCAGTTTTATATGAAGACGATTGAGCTTCAAAGATTGCCCGAGCTCAGTGAATTGAAAAAGGAGGGCTGTGGTTGCGGTGGAAGCTGTGGAGGACATTAGCGTGCTTGCGAGCAGACGGCAAGAAGAGGGAGTTTTATGGACAATAAACAAACAATCCATTTTTTAAAGAAGTTGATGCTGTTCCAGGATTTGAATGAAGAAGAACTAATGCAGGTTCAAGAAATAGCAAGTAGTCGTTTGCTTGCGAAAAAGTCTACTATTTTTACGGAAGGCAGTCCTAAGGAAGCCGTCTATTTCATTCAAGAAGGGCTCGTTAAAGCGTACAAAACGGATGAAAGCGGCCACGAGCAGATCGTTTCATTTCTTAAAATTGGTGATATGTTTCCACATACAGGCTTGTTTAACGCAAGTCCTTATCCTGCTACAGCAGAATCGATTATCGAAACGACTTTGATTGTTATTCCAATTGCCAAATTTGAAGGTTTGGTCATGCGCATGCCTATGATTGCAATCAAGATGATGCGGGTGATGGGAGATAAAATTAAAGAGCTTCAGGAAAAGCTGCAAATGCTATCAGAGCAGGATGTGAAGCATCGGATACTATCCTTCCTTTTATTACTAGCTGAGCAGCATGGACTTAGCAAAGCGAATATCATTACGATAAACTTGCCGGTTACGCATCAGGAATTCGCTAATTGCGTCGGTACAACAAGAGAATCTGTTAACCGACTACTCAATCAATTAAGTAAGGATCGCTTAATCGAGGTAGAACGAAATCGCATTATTGTGAACGATCTTGAAGCATTAAAGCTGCTTCGGGAATTTAAGTAAACTAATATTTCAAATACTATATATGGAGGAATTACAATGGAAAACTACGCTTCTACTATTAATGCTACGGAATACCCGCCTCATCTTAAACACAAAATGATTTTTGAAACTTTCAATAGGCTGAATGTCGGTGAATCGATGCTTCTTATTAATGATCACGATCCGAAGCCGCTTCGCTTTCAGTTTGAATCGATGTACGCGGACTTATATAACTGGGAGTACGTTCAGCAAGGACCGACATTATTTCAGGTGAAAATCAGCAAGCAATAATTTGGAATTGGAGTGTGGCAATATGGCTGTTATTGACGTTATTGATGCCAAAACCATTAAGATCAAGGTTACGGTCGAGGATGCCATCTCTATGGTTAAAGAGGCTGCTCATCATGTAAATGAGTACGCCTTCGAGATCGTTACAATTTATGATAAGATGCCTGAGTTTGAGTATACGTACTTTTGCTTCTATGCGTTTGATAGCGCGAAGCTGTTTGAAAAGATGCTGATGATCGACCCTAAGGAGTATTTATCCTTTTCATTAGATGCGCCGGACGCGTTCTTCTATGCTCTATATGGCGGTATGGGTGGATTGTATGATCACGCCAAAAAACTAGTCGCATAATCGTTAAGGGATCACAATGTTGCTCAGAGGAGGCAAGTTTATGGAGAGAAAAGAGGCTAAAGTCGTTGAGCTTGATGTAAGACCTCAACTAAGGAAAAAGCTAGAGCCATTTCAGCTTATTATGGATACTGTAAAGACGCTGGATAAGGATGAGGTTTTTCTATTGCACGCTACATTCAAGCCTACTCCGCTGCTTGGCTTGCTTAAGATGAAGGGACTTATCGGGAAAACTGAACAAATTAGCAAAGAGCACTGGATTACTACATTTGTTAATAAGCATAATAAGAGCTGGTTGGAGGAAGATGATAATTCATACTCAATTAATGAGAACGATATTCAATATCACAATTTCGAGGAGGCAGGTTCTAATCTTGAATCTGAGGTCGATACGGAAAGAGAAAGTAAAATCATAAAGCTGGATAACCGTAGCCTTGAACCGCCTAAGCCGATGATGCGCACACTGGCTGCCATTGATCGTTGTCGTGTTGGCGATGAGGTTCATATTCATAATGATCGCGTTCCGGTATTTCTAATTGAGGAACTCAACAGTTTAGGATGTCCATTTGAGGTTGAGGATCAAGCGGATGGATCGGCTAAAGTGAAAATTCGAAAAGTATAAGGGGGAGTTAACGATGTCTCGTCTCCCGTTTTTATTCATTATTACTGGGATAATTGGGTTTGTTGCTTTCCATGTTGCTTCATCGCTGTCGCTTACGCAATGGCTAACGGAGGAGCTCAGAGGACCTAGCGGGTGGTTCCATATCCATCTGTTCGTGCTGGGCTGGGCGACGATGCTCGCAATGGGTGCAATCTATCAGCTCGTTCATGTTATTTTACAACGTAATATATACAGTGAGAAACTTGGCTATGCGCACTATCTGTTATTTACGCTCGGTCTTGTCGGCGTACTGTATGGTTTTTATCAGGGAGATATATATTGGATTGCAGTAAGCGCGACATTACTAATGCTTGGCATTCTCATATTTGCTTACAATATGGCGATTACGTTATATCGGGCGAAGCTGTGGAATACGGTGACGATTAGTGCCGCTTGCGCATTACTTTATCTTGTTTTTACTGCTGTGTCAGGGTTATTAATGGGACTTAATCTAGCTTTAGGCTATTGGGTAGAGTTGCATGGGCGGCTGTACGGCGCACATATTTGGCTTGGAACAGTTGGCTGGTTCGGTTTGCTAATAACTGGCTTCAGCTACAAAATGCTACCGATGTTTTATTTATCACACAACTATCCAGAGAAATTGCAGAAAGTAACGCTATTGTTATGGAATGCAGCTGTTGTTGTTGGCGTACTAAATTTCCTGCTTGGCGAAATAACAGTACTGCTGCAGCTTGCGCTCGCGATCTTAACCGTAGCGATACTTGTCTATAATGCACATCTGTTGCAAATCCGCAAGCATCGTCATAAGCGAAAACCAGGTGCAGGAATACAATGGTCGATGTACTTCAACCATGCATTCGCTGTAGCTGCTACTATCGCATGTGTATACAGCTTTTGGCAGCCAGAGCAACTTCTGTCATTAGAAGCAGTGCGGTTGGCAGGTTGGTTATATCTTGGTGGCTGGGTATCGCTTATGATTTTAAGTTATGCCTCCAAAATTGTTCCATTTTTATGGTGGACATATAAGTATGGCAAACAGGCTGGAAAGCCTGGCACACCTGTTATGAGTGATTTGTTGAATGATCGCTATGTAAACCTTTGTCTGATGGCGTTAGCAGTAAGCACAGCGCTGATGCTTGCCGGGTTACTAACAAATGCGAAGCTGCTCATTTCAATATTTGGCATACTGTTTACATGCTGCTCGTTTTTATATATTTCGTTAATCAGCTTTGTTTTTAGAAAGTAGTTCCGAAAAGGAGTTGAGTTTAATGACCAGTGCAATCGAAGAACATTATATGACCCTGCTTAAAGAGGTGTATGACCCTGAACTAGGTATTAATGTTGTAGATTTGGGACTAATCTATGAGGTCCGCGAAGAACCAGAAAAAGTTTGCGTTCGTATGACGTTAACAACGCCTGGCTGCCCGATGCATGACACGATTGTCGGGGCAGTAGAATGGGTGTTGAAAGATGAAAAGCCGACCGTTGAGGTTGAAGTTGTGTGGGAGCCTGCATGGGACCCAAGTAAAATGTCAGATTGGGCGAAAGATATGCTGCGTGTTTAATATGCTCGTGTGTTCATATCAACTAGCATTATATAATCCTTTTCAGTTAAGAGTATGCGTGAAGGAGCGCGTACCCTCAACTGAAAAGGATTTTTTGCATAAACTTACTTTGTTTAATAGACAAACTAAGTATTAGTGTGTTATTGTTATATCAAGGTTGATTGATAAAGCGATTTCAACATTGAATAATTGAAGTCATTATCTAGTCAATTACTAATTTAATCAACTAATATATCTATTTTAGGTTTATGCTTCCGATGCTACTTTTTGTTTACTAAGAAGTATATCGAGAAACTACAAAAAATTTAGGAGGATTCATTATATGACTTATTTTACTAGCTTTGATAAAATCCAATTTGAAGGTAAAACTTCTAAAAACCCATTCGCATTCAAACAATACAACCCAAGCGAAGTAGTTTCAGGTAAAACTATGGAAGAACATCTTCGTTTTGCAGTTGCTTACTGGCATACATTTAACGCTAACGGTTCTGATCCTTTCGGTTCTGCTACAATGATTCGTTCTTGGGATAAATTCGATGGTCTTGATCGTTCAAAAGCACGCGTAGAAGCTAACTTTGAATTTATGGACAAATTGAACATTCCTTACTACTGCTTCCATGATGCAGATATCGCTCCAGAAGGTGCAACACTACAAGAAACTAACAAAAACATCGATGTAATCGTTGCTATGTTGAAAGACTACCAAAAACAAACTGGTAAAAAGCTTCTTTGGAATACAGCTAACAACTTTACAAATCCTCGCTATGTACATGGTGCTGGTACAGCTGTTAATGCTAACGCTTATGCTTTTGCAGCAGCTCAAATTAAAAAAGGTCTAGAAGTTGGTAAAGAACTAGGCGCTGAAAACTATGTATTCTGGGGCGGTCGTGAAGGTTACGAGTCTCTTCTAAATACGAATATGTCACTTGAGCTTGATAACCTTGCTCGTCTATACCAAATGTCAATTGATTATGCTAACGAAATCGGTTTCGATGCTCAATTCCTAATCGAGCCTAAACCAAAAGAGCCAACAACTCACCAATATGATTTCGATGCTGCAACTACAATTGCATTCCTACAAAAATACAATTTACAAGATAAATTCAAACTTAACCTTGAAGCTAACCATGCTACACTAGCTGGTCATACTTTCGAGCACGAAATTCGCGTTGCTGCAACAAACGGTATGCTTGGATCGCTTGATGCTAACCAAGGTAATATGCTACTTGGCTGGGATACAGATGAGTTCCCAACTGATCTATATTCTACAACTCTTACTATGTATGAAGTTCTTAAAGCTGGTGGTATTGGTCGCGGTGGTGTTAACTTCGACGCGAAAGTACGCCGTACTTCATTCGAAATGGATGATCTAGCTCTAGGTCATATCGCTGGTATGGATAGCTTCGCATGGGGCCTAAAAGCTGCTGCGAAACTAATCGAAGAAAAAACTTTCGACAGCCTAATTGATGATCGTTATGCAACATTCACAACTGGTATCGGTGCAGATGTTGTTGCAGGTAAATCTTCTCTTAAAGCTCTTGAAGCACATGCATTAACAAACCCAGTTGTTGATAACAGATCTGGCCGTATTGAGAGACTACGTCTACAATTAAGCGAAGCAATCTACAGCGTTTAATAGGAAGTTCAAAAAGCGGACTTTGATAACGATGAGTATGCTAACGTAGCATACTCGACGTCGAATATGGAGCGAACTTGGAAAGTACGGTTCGCATGTACCAATAACGTACACTTGCGCTTCCGCCTTTCTCAAGTAGCGCTCCATCTTCTCGGTTCTGAAAGCCCACTTTTTGAACCTCGATTGGAAGGGGAAGTTCAAAAAGTGGACTTTGACCCTTAATTGGAAGCTTCGAACAATTGACCGCTCGTGTACTTGTATTGTACACATTGCTGGGTTTTGTTACATTGCTTTGATGGCTATGAGTAAATGTAAAATATATGAGACTTACTAGATAATGCTTCCGAGGCGATTTTCGTTTCAGGGAGCATTATCTGAAATTAGAGACAAAAAGTTAAGTACATGCTTCCGAAGTAACTTTTCATCGGCAAGGTAGCATAACGAGGAAGTAATAAAAAGTTTGTAGGAGGGTTACTGTCAATGAGCTATGTTATTGGTGTTGATTTGGGTACGAGTGCGGTTAAGACGTTGCTCATGGATCGTAAAGGTAATATTGCAGCGGAAGCTACTCGCAGTTATCCACTTTTCCATGACCGCCCAGGCTATAGCGAACAGCGTCCTGAGGATTGGGTAACTGCAACGATTGAAGCGATGAATGAAGTAGCTTCTGCAGAAGGTATTGATGCATCGGCAATTGAAGGAATTAGCTTCTCGGGTCAAATGCATGGTCTTGTACTATTGAATGAGGCTGGTGGCGTTGTACGTAATGCCATTCTTTGGAACGATACACGTACTACAGCAGAGTGCCGTGAAATTGAGTCGGTACTTGGTGATACATTACTTAGCGTAACGCGCAACCCAGCACTTGAAGGATTTACATTGCCGAAAATTTTATGGGTTCGTAAGCATGAAAAAGAATTATTTGATCAAGCTTCGATCTTCTTATTGCCGAAAGACTATGTGCGTTATCGCTTAACTGGTGAGTTGCATATGGATTATTCCGATGCAGCGGGTACATTGCTATTAGATGTAGCTGGTAAAGTATGGAGCGAAGAAGTGTTGAAAGCATTCGATCTTCCTGCAAGCTTCTGCCCTCCACTTGTTGAATCTCATGGCCTAGTTGGTACACTTCTTCCAGAGGTCGCTACTGCATCTGGACTATCTGCATCGACTAAAGTATTTGCCGGCGGTGCTGATAATGCATGTGGCGCAATCGGTGCTGGTATTTTATCTGAAGGATTAACGCTTAGCAGTATTGGTACTTCTGGTGTTATTCTTTCTTATGAGAACGACAAGGACAAAGATTTTGCAGGAAAAGTACATTTCTTCAACCACGGTAAAGAAAATTCATTCTACGCAATGGGTGTAACGCTTGCTGCTGGTTACTCTTTAAGCTGGTTCAAGAAAACCTTTGCTGCAACTGAGTCGTTTAACGAGATGCTCGCAGGAATTGAAGAAGTTCAACCAGGTTCGAACGGACTTTTATTTACTCCATATCTTGTTGGTGAACGCACGCCACATCCAGATGCTAACATTCGTGCAAGCTTTATTGGTGTAGATGGTTCTCATGAGCGTGTTCATTTTGCCCGTGCTGTTATGGAAGGAATAACATTTAGCTTGAACGAATCAGTTGATATGTTCCGTCAAGCGGGTAAAGTTGTTGATAAAGTCGTTTCAATTGGTGGAGGAGCACAAAATCCAGTTTGGCTACAGATGCAAGCTGATATTTTCAATGCTACTGTTGTTTCACTTGAAAATGAACAAGGTCCTGGTCTAGGTGCAGCGATGCTTGCAGCATATGGCTGTCAATGGTTTACTAGCCTTGAGGAATGTGCAAGTCAATTTGTGAAGCATGCGGATAGCTATGAACCTAATGCTCAAGCTGCCCGACAATATGCAGGTTTATTCCGTATTTACCAACAAATTTATGCACAGACAAAATCTATTAATGAACAATTAGTTCCATTCCGTGGATAATTCATATGTATAAAAAGCTCCTTCTTGTTGGATAACTAAGATACATTCCGAAAGCTACAGGCCTAGGAATGGACTTATCCAATAGAAGGAGCTGTTTTTATGTCATCACCGACGGCGATTGTATTTGATTTCCCCGATGAACAAAGTACGTTAAATGCTTTTTCTTTGTTACAAGAGCTAGGATATGATCCCTCTTTACATGATGCAACGAGATTACATATTCATGTCATTAATGAGGATCTTACTTCGGCACTTGAGATTACTCAGGCTAATGGCGGTACATTAGTTGAACAAGCTCATATTCAAGATGAACTGATTGCTTCAACTGCGTATGGACTTGATGCGATATCAATTCCTGCATATGTTGTGAATGAAGATTTGATCGCACAAGAGGAAGGACTTCCGACTATTGAGGGACTATCATCATTCTCAGCAAACGACTAAACACAAATAAGGTTTCAAAAGTGTGCTTTCAGAACCGAGAAGATGGAGCGATAATTGAGAAAGACGGAAGCGCAAGTGTACGTTATTGGTACACGCGAACCGTACTTTCCAAGTAGCGCTTCATATTCGATGTCGACTATGCTACGACAGCATACTCATCGTTATCAAAGCCCGCTTAAGCTCTCAGCTGCATCTCGACCAGCATTATAGCCTGTCGTAAATGCGGCGGTAATATTGTAGCCACCAGTATATCCATGAATATCAAGAATTTCACCACAGAAGTATAACCCGCTCATTAGCTTCGATTCCAATGTACTTGGATTAACTTCCTTCAAAGAAACTCCCCCACCAGTAACAAAAGCTTCCTCAATCGACAAGGAATCATGAATTCGGATCGGAAAAGCTTTAATGAGATTGGCTAGCTCCATCCATTCCTGCTTTGGAATATGATCGAAAGTAACCTCTTCTTGTAAATTCGCTCGTCGCATCAATAGTGGAATCATTCGTTCAGGGACAAATGATTTCAGCACATTTTTCACCATTTTCTTAGCATCACTTTGACACAGCAGATAGGATTGATCATGGACCTCTTGTAGTGTCAACTCAGGCTTTAGGTCAGCTGTTAAACGAATCGGCGTACCTGAACTCTTCATCAATTCTTTAACAACAAATTGACTACAACGCAGTACAATTGGACCGGATATGCCAAAGTGTGTAAAGATCATATCACCTTGATGAGTAATAAGCTTTTTTCCTTTTAAACTCCACACAGAAAGTGTAACATCACGTAAAGACAAACCTTGTAATTCTTTGTCTGCAATAAAATGCTCTCTCGACGTAAGTGGAACTTCGGTCGGGAATAATTGGGATATTGAATGACCTGCATCCTCTGCCCATGCATAACCATCACCCGTTGAACCAGTATGAGGGACTGATTTTCCCCCGACAGCGACAATTACTTTTTGACAATGAACGATTTCTCCCGACATTAGTTTGACACCAGTCACTTTTCCTTCTTCATAAATGACTTTAGCAACAGGACTATTGACTTTGATATGAACACCGAGTCTACGAACTTCTCCAACTAAAGCATCAACGACCGACTTTGCTTTATTAGATATTGGGAACATGCGACCATTATCTTCCTCTTTTAATGCAATACCAAGTGATTCGAAAAATGCCATAATATCATAATTACTGAAAGTAGCTAAAGAACTATGCAGGAATCTTCCATTTCCTGGTATGTTTTTGATTAATTCATCAATATCTTTTGCGTTAGTAACATTACATCTTCCGCCACCAGAGATGCCTAATTTCCTGCCAAGCTTGTCTCCTTTATCCAATAGCAAGACATTAGTACTGTTTTTTCCAGCTGCTACAGCTGCCATTAGTCCAGAAGAACCGGCACCGATAATAATAATATCGTAATACATATTAATCCCCAATTTCATTTAATATTAGAAAAATGTCGAAAAAGCAAAGAAAATGCATATAATTATTTTGGCTATAAATGTAATAAATATAACCAAAGATGCTTGCAATTGTGTATACTAGATATTAACATAAATCGAAGCGATAGGCGAAGTATTGTTAATTTGTTAGAGGAGGATTCTCGATGTTATATGCTATTGTAACTACATTACCAGCTGCATACATGTACTTCTACCCTACGAATGCTAACTCCGAATCTTCACGCAAACTAACTGTAAGTGCAATCTCACTCATCTCTTTCATTATTCAAACTCACTATATGTTGGATATTAATAATTTTCAATACTGGTTTGCTATGGTTCCATTATTTTTTACTGGTTTATATGCCGGGAAGCAATACCTTGCAATTGTCGCAGTGAGCGCAGTATTATTCCATCTATTTTATTATACCTCGGGATTAGAATTTCTTATCTATACCACCTATGTTTTTATTAGTTCTATAATAACCTTCACCATATACTATAAGTATCAAACGTTACATAATATAGGAAGAATTGTATTAATAATGAGCAGTGTTACAGTTGCCGGTATACTATGTATACTTCTTTATATACAAAGTGTAGGTCCGCTCGTAGTTAACCATATTGTATATACATGGTGGGAACAAATCGAATTTGGGCTACTATTTTATGGCTCGCTGCTGATTTCAGTTATGGCACTCATTAGACAAGAGGATAAAGACAGAATAATTACTTTATATCAATCGATGAACCGTACTTATCATCATGAATTAAGCACATGGATTCAAGTCATAAAAAATGCACCTTTTGCTGTAATGAATGTAAATGTAAATAATGAGATTATATATGCAAATAGTAAAGCATATGAAGAGCACCATCTTCTCCAAAGTGTAAGTAATAAATTGGATTATAATCTGAAACTTGACGATGTACTTTCTTCATCTGAAAGCTCGTCTGTTACACAACTTATTGAACAAGTATTTATGAACAAAATAGCAGCTAATATTACTCAATTTGATGGTGATAAATGTTATATGTACTCTGCGTTACCAATTTTCACTCAAGACAATAAGCAAATTTTAGCAGTCTCATTATTTGTGCAAGATATAACGGAGCTGCATATTCTTCGTCATGAAATAGACCATATGGATAGATTGAGCTTAGTTGGTCAGATGGCAGCTAGCATTACACATGAAATACGTAATCCAATGGCCGTTATTCGTGGATTTGTACAGTTACTCGAAGAAAAAAGTGGTTCTAAAGGACATGAGTACTTTCGTATAATTATAGACGAGCTTGATCGAGCGAACGCGATTATAACTGATTTTCTCGCGCTAGCACAGCAACGTGAGGTCAAAAAAGAGTTTCAACAAATTAATAAAGTTATTGATGATTTATCGCCACTGCTGCTTGCGGATGCAAATCTAAGAGGTCAAACGATGGAAATTACATTAGCTGAGCAGCTTCCACCTATTTCGATTAATGAGCGAGAAATTAAGCAACTTATGTTGAATCTCTCTCGCAATGCGATGGAAGCGATGGATCAAAATGGTCATTTACATATTAGTACGACGCGATGTAGTGAAGGAATATTACTCTGCGTATCCGATCTAGGTCCTGGAATATCTGACGATATGAAAATTAAAATATTTGAACCGTTTGTCTCTACGAAGGACACTGGAACTGGATTAGGACTCCCCTTATGTGCAGATATTGCAAAACGCCATAATGCCCATATTAAAGTAC
>DXHF01000354.1 GCA_019113605.1 Candidatus Paenibacillus intestinavium | reverse complement strand
CAGCTCGGTGCACTTGATCTGATGCTGAAGGGCTTATTTGGCATACCATTAATTCCGTGGATGCCGCTCTACGGTTATTTTAGTTGGCTACAGGAATGGATCGTAATTACAGTATTAGTTGCTATTATTTTAGGAGCATTTCGTCGTTATGGAGAACGACTGCCCCGGTTAAAACGTGGTGCAAAGCCGTCATTAGTGTATTGGTTTATTGGCTTGCTTATGGTAAGTGTGCTGATGTCATTGAGTTTTGAAAGATTAACTCATACTGCAGCATCTGTATCGGATGAAGTAACTGCACCTATTAGCGAACCACTTGCGGCAACGTACGCACCGATTAGTCATTCACTTGCAACAGCTATACAAGCGCTAGGTATTAACGAAGGTAGCCAAATTGCGGCGGTTGGATTCGAGATCAGCTGGTGGTTGCATTTACTCATTCTATTAAGTTTTCTTATCTATGTTCCACAGTCAAAGCATTTTCATTTATTAGTAGCACCGATTAATTTATGGTATCGACGCTCCGTTCCCACAGGACAATTGAGTCATATTGACCTTGAAGATGAGGCTGCTGAAGCCTTTGGTGTAGGGCATATTCACGCATTTAACCAGAAACAAATGTTAGACTTGTACGCTTGTGTAGAATGTGGTCGCTGTACTAATGTGTGTCCTGCAACAAGTACCGGGAAAATCTTATCACCGATGCATATGATTATTAAACTTCGCGACCATGCAACAGAAAAAGGAGCAGCGATTACATCAAAGTCACCATGGCTGCCGCAAGGACTTTGGCAACAACCCCCTTGGGGAATCGGCGATCTTACGCAGGGCGCTCATATTATGAAAACAATGTGTAGTACAGCGGATCAGCAACAGCCACCAAATGGAGATAGTCAGGTGTATGAAGCTCAAGTAGCAACGATGTCTGACAAATCTACATGGAAGGGAGATATTTCAGCGACGATGAACAAGCAAAGTAAAGCTTGGCAATACGATGTAAGTCGTAATCCACTAGAAGTAGAGTTAATTGGTGATGTGATGACGGAAGAAGAGTTATGGTCATGCACAACCTGTCGCAATTGCGAAGAACAGTGCCCTGTAGGCAATGAGCATGTTGATAAAATTATTGATATGCGCAGACATCTCGTATTGATGGAAGGAAGTATGCCTGCGGATGCACGACGCGCATTGCAAAACATTGAGCGACAAAGCAATCCATGGGGAATTAGTCGAAGTGAGCGTGCAGACTGGCTACTTGATTGTCAGAAAAAGACGGGAATTACAGTTGAGACGATGAAGGAGCGGCAAGCTTTAGGAGCACCAACAGATATTTTACTATGGGTCGGTTCAATGGGCTCTTATGATAATCGTAGTCGCAAGTTGTTGTATGATTTTATCCGCCTTCTAACACATGCAGGTATTAACTTTGCAGTATTAGGGCTAGAAGAGAAAAGCTCAGGTGATACCGCACGTAGAATTGGTAATGAACTGCTCTACCAAGAGCTCGCGATGCAAAATATTGAAACGATCCACCGCTATCATATTGAACATATCGTTACGCCATGTCCGCATACCTTCCACACCTTCAAGCAGGAATATCCGCAGCTTGGATTGTCAGCTCATATTCAAGTTCAGCATCATACAGAACTGCTAGATGAATTGGTACAGCAGGGGAGCTTAAGGCCGAATATTCGATTAGATGAAACGATTACGCTGCATGATTCTTGTTACTTAGGCAGGTATAACGGTCTTTATGATGCGCCTAGAAGGATATTGCAAGCAATACCTGGTGTCGTTCTGAAAGAGATGGAGCGTTCAAAGGAAAATGCCATGTGTTGTGGCGCTGGTGGTGGATTAATGTGGATGGAAGAACATAGCGGTACTCGAGTGAATTATGCTAGAACGACGCAAGCTTTAGATGTCCAGCCCACGATGATAAGCTCGGCATGTCCTTATTGTCTAACGATGCTAGAAGATGGGGTGAAAGCACTGGTGGAAGATGGCAGCGTTGCAACAAAAGATATTGCTGAGGTGCTAGCTATTAGTGTACTAGGCTGAGAGGGTAGTTCAAACAGCGGACTTTGATAACGATGTGGTGGCTAACGTAGCGTATTCGACGTCGCATCTGAAGTGAATTTTGGAAGTCCGGGACTAGTGTACCAATTACGTACACTGGAGCGTCCTCCTTCTCAAAATTGACTTCACCTGCTCGGTTCTGAAAGCCCGCTTTTTGAACTTCGATTTGAATAGGTAGTTCAAACAGCGGACTTTGATAACGATGATTATGCTAACGTAGCTTACTCGACATCGCATCTGATGCGATTTATTGTGATGAGAATGAACCATCATGGGATATGCCCTCTTCACATACATATAATAGTGTGGTTTTCCATTACTACTTAAGTTATCTAAACATTGGATTCCACGATATTGTTTTTCTTAGAAGGTTAGTAGAAATGCAACGGATTAGTGAAAAAAGTTACTCTGATGCACTCCAATACGGTGTATTAAAGTGAAGGAACCAAGTGGTAATAGTTAAAATGTTGTATTTGTCAATAAATATTAATTTGTAAGGAAAGGAGTGGATCTACTATGAGTACATCTATTGAGAACAATGAGAAGACTGTAATAAATGTGCGTAAAGTAGCTGTAATTGGTTCAGGAGTTATGGGAGCTGGAATTGCAGCACATATGGCTAATAGCGGTTATTCCGTCTGGTTGCTTGATATTGTCCCCGTTACGCTCACTGCACAGGAGCAATCACTAGATCTAACGTTACAATCTTCAGCAGTACGCAATCGACTTGCCAATGCAGCAATTGAAGCTATGGTCAAGCAAAAGCCCGCCCCACTCTATGACAATAGCTTTGTTCATCGTATTACTGCTGGTAATCTAACCGACCATATTAAGCAGTTAGGTGAAGTAGATTGGATTGTTGAAGCAGTTGTAGAACGACTGGATATTAAGCAGCAAGTATGTACGCTTATCGATCAAGCTAGACGAATGGGTACGCTTGTTAGCACGAATACATCAGGATTATCTGCTCATCAGATGATTGAGCATTGTAGTAAAGATATGCGAGAGCATTTTGCCGTGACACACTTCTTTAATCCACCACGTTATATGAATCTCGTAGAGGTTGTCCCAACTTCAGATACACTACCGCAAATCGTAGATACACTTCAGTACTTATGTGAACAAAAACTTGGTAAAGGTGTTGTGCGTGCGAAGGATACTCCTAACTTTATTGCTAATCGCATCGGCACATATGGGATGCTCGTGACGTTAGCGGCAACAGAACATTATGGATTAAGTATAGATGAGGTAGATGCACTTACCGGTGTCGCGATGGGGCGGCCGAAAACAGCGACCTATCGCATGCTTGATCTTGTTGGTCTAGATACGTTATTACATGTAGTAGATAACGTTCACAATCGAAGCAGTGATGAAGCGGAGAAACTGGTATTTACACGCCCACCGTTATTAGAAGCATTGGTTAAAAAAGGTGCACTCGGTCAAAAGAGTGGTGAAGGATTTTATCGCAAATCCAAATCACCAGCTGGAAAAAGCTTTATCGAATCGTTGCAGCTAGATTCGCTTACCTATGAGAGGGCCGAGCCGATTGTTTCTCCTGTTATCGAGGCGGCGAAGAAAGGTAAAGGTGCAGCTGGTAAGGTGAAAGCATTACTCCATACCTACCCAGAGCATCCTCATGCTCTGTTCGCATGGGACACGATAAAGCCTGTTTTACTTTATTCTGCCAAAGTTTTAGGTGAAATCGCGAATTCTATCGTAGATATTGATAAGGCAATGAAGCTTGGATTCAACTGGGAACTAGGTCCTTTCGAATTATGGGATGCGATTGGCGTGCAAGTTTCGGTGACCAGGATGAAGGAAGAAGGCGAGTCTATTCCACAGTGGGTTGAGGAGTGGCTTGCGAATGGTCGCACTCATTTCTATAGGCAAGAGCTCGGCAATACTTGGCATGTCCATCAACAACAATTTGTACAACTAGATGAAGATGCTAACGTTATTTCACTTCATCAATGCAAGGAGCGTGGAGCAACGATTTGGAGTAATTCGGGAGCAAGCTTGATCGATATTGGGGATGATGTGGTCGCGCTGGAATTTCACTCCAAAAGCAATGCGATAGGCTCAGAAGTATTAAGTGCGATTCGTTATGCAAGTCATGAAGTAGCTCGTAATTGGCGTGGACTTGTGCTCGCCAATGAAGGTAAAAATTTCTGCGTCGGAGCCAATATTATGCTGTTACTTATGGAAGCGCAAAATGAAGAATGGGATGAAGTGGAGGACATTATTCGTTTCTTCCAACAAAGTATGATGCAGCTGAAACGATTGGATCGCCCAGTTGTTGCTGCGCCGCATCGTATGACTTTAGGCGGTGGAGTAGAAGCATGCTTGCCAGCAGACGTAATTATTGCTTCTCCTGAAACGTATTATGGATTAGTAGAAACAGGGGTAGGCTTAATACCTGCAGGTGGCGGTAGTAAAGAGGCTGCTATATTTGCGATGAATCGAGCTGCTGCCGGTGCAGGGCCGAACGGAGTCATTGGGCGGAAGTTGCTAGCGGGAGATTTACAGCCTCATCTCAATCATATGTTTGAAACGATCGCCATGGCTAAAACATCAACAAGTGGTCATGAAATTACACGTTTAGGCTTTGCAAGACCACAGGATCGCGTCATCATGCGTCAGGAAAATCGAATTTCCGAGGCAAAGAAAGAAGTATTAAGACTGGACGGGGCAGGCTATGAAGCGCCGAAGGAACAACTTGTAGCTGTAGCAGGCAAAGAAGGTAAAGCCGTCTTAAAGCTTGCTATTCAGTCCATGAAGCTAGGTAACTATATTAGCAGTCACGATGAATTAATCGCCTCGAAGCTAGCGCATGTATTAAGCGGTGGGGATCTTGCTTCGGGTGAGATGGTCAGTGAGCAATATTTGCTAGATCTTGAGTGCGAAGCATTTTTAAGTCTATGTGGTGAAGCAAAAACACAGGCAAGAATGAGTCATATGTTGAAGACAGGCAAGCCGCTTCGTAACTAATATAGGGGGTGTTCAAAAATCAGACTTTGATAACGATGAGGTTGCTATGTAGCATATTCGACGTCGAATATGTAGCGAACTTGGAAAGTACGGTTCGCGTGTACGTAATCATGTACACTTGCGCTTCCGCCTTTCTCAAGTAGCGCTCCATCTTCTTGGATCTGAAAGCCCAATTTTTGAACATGCACATATGGATAGCATTAGAGGGGAGAATTGGAGATGCCGAGCAAATACTTCGAAGATCATGATACAGATGCTGTTATTGTAGCTGCAGTACGAACAGCCGTTGGGAAAGCACAGAAAGGAAGTCTATCAGATACGAGAGCCGAAGATCTTGGAAAAAGTGTGATCGAAGGGGTACTAGCTGCAGTTCCGACGATGTCGAAATCGTTAATTGAAGATGTGATCATTGGCTGTGCTATGCCTGAAGGTGAGCAGGGCTTGAATATGGCAAGAATAATAGCTCTTCATGCTGGCTTAGAGCAATCGACACCAGCGGTAACGGTCAATCGCTTTTGCGCCTCAGGCTTACAGTCAATCGCCTATGCTGCTGAGCGAATTAAGCTCGGTGAAGCTGAAGTTATAGTAGCTGGTGGTGTCGAAAGTATGAGCCATGTGCCGATGACAGGATTCAGATTATCACCGCATCCCGATATCGTTGATCGTATCCCCGAAGTTTATATGGGAATGGGGCATACCGCAGAGGAAGTAGCTCGAAGGTATGGGGTAACTAGAGAAGACCAGGATGAATTTGCAACAGGTAGTCATCAGAAAGCGGCCTGGGCTATTGCTTCAGGGGCATTTGAGGATGAGATAGTACCCATTGCAGTTACACGCATCGTTCGTAATGAGAAGGGCGAGTATCGTGAGAAAAGCTTTGAATTCAAGCTTGATGAAGGTGTGCGCGCAACGACTTCGCCGCAAGGGCTAGCAGCATTGAAGCCAGCATTCACAATAGGTGGATCAGTAACAGCAGGTAACTCCTCGCAAATGAGTGATGGTGCAGCTGCTGTATTAGTGATGAGTCGCAGTAAGGCAAAGGAATTAGAACTGAAGCCGTTAGCTGTATTTCGTCATTATGCTGTAGCGGGAGTAGCGCCAGAAGTGATGGGAATTGGTCCAATCGTAGCAATCCCGAAGTTACTAGACAAGGCTAAACTGACAATCAAAGATATTGATCTATTCGAGCTGAACGAAGCATTTGCTGCACAATGTATTCCGATTGTTCGTGAATTATCAATTCCGATTGAACGGGTAAATGTGAACGGGGGAGCTATCGCGCTTGGCCATCCACTTGGCTGTACAGGGACGAAGTTAAGCGTCACACTTATTCATGAATTAGCTCGTCGTGGTGGAGGATTAGGAATTGTCACGATGTGTGTTGGTGGGGGAATGGGGGCAGCTGGTCTACTCGAGGTCTACTCCAATTGAACACTTCGCTTGTCAGGGCGATGATTATGCTTGCGCTGCTGAATGGATAATGTCTTAACAATAGTTTTGGAGGTGATTAAGATGTCTATGACGAAGGTAACTTCTTTCGGCGGAAGATTTGTTATTGAGGATAGTGATCCGCTGCTAACTACAATTCCTGAGGATTTTACGAGTGAGCAGCGGCTAATGTCTGAAGCAGCACAGCAATTTGTAGATGCTGAGATCGCTCCGAATGATGCGGAGATTGAGGCCCTTAATTATGAACTAACGGTTCAATTAATGCGTATTGCTGGGGAGCAGGGTTTGCTAAGTGCGGATATACCAGAACAGTACGGTGGTCTAGGTCTTGATAAGGTCAGTACAACATTACTAGCAGAAACGTTAGCGAAAAGCTCATCATTTGCTTTGTCGGTAGGTGCTCATACAGGGATAGGAACACTTCCGATTGTCTTTTTTGGCACTAATGAGCAGAAGGAAAAGTATTTGCCGCTACTCGCAACTGGTGAAAAGATCGCCGCGTATTGTCTGACAGAACCAGCTTCGGGCTCCGATGCACTAGGTGCGAAGTCGAGTGCGAGGTTGAGTGACGATGGTCAACATTATATATTGAACGGTTCGAAAATATTTATTACGAATGCTGGCTTTGCAGATGTATTTATCGTTTATGCAAAAATAGACAATGAACAGTTTACGGCATTCATTGTAGAACGCGATATGGCGGGATTTAGCATTGGTCCTGAGGAACATAAAATGGGCATTAAAGGCTCATCTACTTGTCCGCTTTACTTTGAAGAT
The DNA here is from genome assembly GCA_019113605.1 of Candidatus Paenibacillus intestinavium. GTDB lineage: Bacteria > Bacillota > Bacilli > Paenibacillales > Paenibacillaceae > Pristimantibacillus > Pristimantibacillus intestinavium. The sequence continues at coordinate 16,598 of DXHF01000354.1, read as the reverse complement.
GTGCATGTTCCTGTTGAGAATGTATTAGGTGAAATTGGCAAAGGTCATCTGATTGCCTTTAACATATTAAATATTGGCAGATTTAAGCTCGGTGCAGCCTGCCTAGGTACATCGAAGGAAGCGATTCAATTGGCAGCCACCTATGGTAATGTTCGTAAACAGTTTAATCAACCCATTTCCTCATATCCATTAATCGGAGCTAAGTTAGCGGATATGAATATTGTTACTTACGTAATGGAAAGTATGGTCTATCGAATTGCGGGTTGGATGGATGCCATGCTATCTGATATCGATCAATCCTCGTCCGATGCAGCTGCTCATAGCGGCAGACTTGCAGCCAAAGCAATCGGTGAATATGCGATGGAATGTTCGATGGTTAAAGTGTTTGCATCAGAAGCATTAGATTTTGTGAGTGATGAGGCTGTGCAAATACATGGTGGCTATGGATTTGTTAAGGAATACAAGGTTGAGCGAATTTATCGAGATTCGAGAATTAACCGCATATTTGAAGGGACGAATGAAATTAATCGCTTATTAATTCCTGGAACACTCATTAAGAAAGCAATGAAAAATGAGCTGCCGTTACTTGATAAAATTCAAGAGCTACAAGCGCAACTATTAGAGCCGCAAACGACGCCTAATCTTGAAGGGATTCTAAGCTTAGAAGGTCATCGATTAGGGCAAGCGAAGAAGTTATTTTTGATGCTTGGTGGTATTGCTGTCCAGCGATATGGCGCTAGGCTCGAAAAGGAACAAGAAATATTAGAGGGGCTTGCTAATATAATGATTTTAACGTTTGCGATGGAGAGCGCTTACTTACGAGCTCAGAAACGGTTAGTACTTCGACTTGATCATGATGACTCTTCGATTGTAGCGATGATGACAAAAGTTTATGTACAAGAAGCGATGGATCAAATTGAGAGTATTGCTAGAACAGCGCTTGTACGCATGGAATCAGGTGATGCATTACGTATGCAATTATCGATTGTGAAGAAATTAACGAAAGCATCTCTCACAGACGTCATTACATTGAAACGCCAAATCGCTGCAAAGGTTATCGGAAGTGAGCAATATATTGTGTGAAGGAGTGATCTAATATGGAATCACAAAATCCTCAACACTCCAATGTTCATGATGAGACGCAGAAAGAGACCGAAAGAGATGTTCAAGTAGAATCAGAAGTATCGAGTGAAGAAGTAGAGACAGAAGTGGAGGCAGAAGCAGAATCAGAAATAGAAGAAGTGGCAGAAGCAGAAGTGGAAGCTGAAATAGAAGCAGAAACAGAAGCAGAGGCAGAAACAGAAGCAGAAGCAGAAGTGGAAGCTGAAACAGAAGTATCGAGCGAAGAAGTAGAAGTTGAAGATGAGGTTGAGCAGCCGTTGCACAAAGTATGGCTTGAGCATTATCCTGACGATATACGGGCTACAATCGATTATCCAGAAGTTAATATTGCGCAGTTTTTGATCGATTCAGCGACTAATTATGCTAATAAGACAGCAATCTCTTTCATGGGAAAGACGTTAACGTATCACCAACTATATATAGCAGCTGATCGACTAGCTAGAGGATTAGGTAGACTAGGCATCCGTAAAGGAGACCGCGTAGCAATTATGTTACCTAACTGTCCGCAGGCGGTAATTGCTTATTATGGTGTATTGCTGGCTGGAGCAATCGTTGTACAGACAAATCCTTTATACGTTGAGCGCGAATTGAAGCATCAATTGTTAGATAGCGGTGCAATAACATTAATTACTTTAGATCTACTTTACCCAAGGATTGAGCGAGTTAGAGGTAAAGATCCTGAGAATGGGCCATTGTCGAAATTGAAAAATGTAATTGTCACCTCTATTAAAGATGGCTTACCATTTCCAAAAAATTTACTCTATCCGATTAAGCAACGTAAGGAAGGATTTAAGTCGGTTATCCCATATGGTCAGAATGGATATGTCGCTTGGAGTACACTATTAACCAAAAAATCTTTATCATATGAGCGGCCTACATTAGCTCAGCATCATGAATTGGCTGCTTTGCAATATACAGGAGGTACAACAGGAACTCCTAAGGGAGTTATGCTCACACATCGTAATCTCGTTACGAATACATTACAAACGATGGAGTGGTGTAGTCGAGTTAAAATTGGAGAAGAGAGGTATTTAGCAGCGTTGCCGTTGTTTCATGTATTTGGGTTAACGGTACTAATGAACATGTCGGTACGAACAGCGGGGTGTCTCGTGCTCCTACCAAAGTTTGATGTTAATGAAGTATTAAAAACGATAGATAAGATGAAGCCTACCATTTTCCCAGGTGCGCCAACGATGTATGTTGCGTTAATACAAGCAGCAAGAAAACAAACAACACCATTAGATCTATCCTCCATTGAAGTATGTATTAGTGGTTCTGCAGCGTTGCCGTTAGAAGTACAGGAGCAATTTGAAAGCTTAACTGGAGGTAGGTTAATCGAAGGCTATGGATTAACAGAAACATCACCAGTAACACATGCTAACCCGATTTGGGGTGAACGAAAAATTGGAACGATAGGCTTGCCATTTCCCGATACGGATGCTGCCATTATCTCCGTTGAGACAGGTGAACGATTACCACCAGGACAATTAGGAGAACTTATTGTTAAAGGTCCTCAAGTGATGAGCGGCTATTGGAATAGACAAGAAGCAACTGATGAGGTTCTTGCTGATGGGTGGCTAAAAACGGGTGATCTAGCGAAGATGGACGAAGACGGTTACTTCATTATTATGGATCGGATTAAAGATATTATTATCGCAAGTGGATTTAACATTTATCCTCGCGAAATTGAAGAAGTACTTTTTGAACATCCCGCGGTAGCTGAAGCTTCAGTCGTAGGTATTAAAGATGCTTATCGCGGCGAAACGGTGAAAGCCTATATCGTGCTCAAGGATAATTATATAGTGTCAAATGAGCAATTGGATGTTTGGTGCCGTGAACGGCTAGCTGCATTTAAAGTACCTCATCAATATGCATTCAGAGATAGCTTACCAAAAACTATGGTTGGAAAAGTGCTTAGACGTAAGCTAATAGAAGAGGAACAACAACATGAATGATCAGAACAGAGAAGAGCAAAAAAAAGATGCTCAGAACAAGTATGATCAGTTACAGGAGCTTGCAAAATCAACGTTTTGGGGATATTTAGGTTGTGAATTGGTTGAAGCTACGGAGCAATCGGTTATTATTTCGCTTGAACTTGCTGACCATCATAAAAATTTAATAGGGATAGTACATGGCGGAGTAATGATGTCTATGCTCGATAATGCTATGGGGTTAATTATTATGCTTGGAACAGGAGAGAATACAGTTACAGCAACGATGAACACTCATTTTTTATCTAATGTCGCGTCTGGAAAAATTTTCTGTAAGGCGGAACTTTTGCATTGTACGAAGCGTACTAATACTATGACAGCCTCTTTATATGATGAGCATGATGAGTTACTCGCTTGGGCAAGTGGTGCTTATAGAGGAGGAAGTTCAAAAAGCAGACTTTGATAACGAAGTGATGCAGGAAGCTTAATCGGCATCGAATATAAAGCGAACTTGGACTTTTAGACTAATGAAGTAATCAAGGAAATAATGTAAAATGATAGTAGGAAGGAGGAGGTCGCATTGTGGCAAAATATTGCAGCACTCGTTTTAGTCATATTTGGAGTGGTTGTAGCCATTATCGTTGTAGTTATCTATTTGCAAATGTTTAGAAAGCAAAGACAATCGCAGGACAAAGCTCATGATTCGACCTCTTTCGACAATACTACTAATGATGAACAATTATCGTAGAGAGCAGACATATACCTTTACAATAACGATAAAATTTTCTAATCATTGAAATGCTTTTATATTGTTATCTGAAATGTTATAATAGTAAGAATATTGAAACAGTTACCTAATAGCCGTGGAATGAATTACACCTAAGGAGGAATAAGAGTCGGAACGATGACGACAACTTCTTGTTGTTGTTCTCGAGTAGTACTATAGGACGACCATCCATTATTATATAAGGGAGGAGATTTCATGGCAAAGCACAGCCAAAATGAAGTCAAGGAAAGCCTGAAGGAATTGACGAGAATATTCCAACCTAAGGACCCAAGGAAATTTGTGAAAGAGTATGTCCGTAAGTATCGAATTACTGGCGGCTATGAAGATGAATTAACCTCACTAGTTGAGGATGAACTTGGAAGAATGAACTCCTCGGCTGTATAGGTCAAATATACGGATAAGAGTCTGATAGGCGCAAAGCGCTTGTCAGACTCTTTTTTTTGCGTTGTTAGCGGAAGTAATTCAGCGTTAAGGTAGTTAACATTACTTAGTTGGAACGTTAAAACATACTTAGTATCGGACATGCATCGACATGAAATGAGCATGAAGCTTAGTTTCGCGGAATATATTTAAGAGATGATGTTAGTGCTGCGCTCCGAGAACTATTCGCTTTTCCACTAGCAATTAGTTCTCTCCGCTGCGAAGCAACTTCTGAGGTGGTGGGATGTAAGAAACAACATTAGACAGTAAAGAAAAGAAAGTAGTTGTTAAGGGAATAGTTTATAGCCTTTTCATACTGAAAAGTTTTAGGAGGTGTTAATTATTCAATCAATTGTTCCAAAGACAGCTGAGGAAATTAGACGAATTGCGCGAGCAGGTAAAATTGTTGCAGGTTGTCATAAAGCATTAGTGGGGAAATGTGTCCCTGGAATAACAACAGCGGCAATCGATCGATTCATTGATTGGTATATGGTTGAGCATGGTGCATATCCTGCACAAAAAGGTCATAAAGGCTATCCATATGCGAGTTGTATCTCTGTAAATGAAGTAGCATGTCATGGGTTTCCGAGTTCCTATAAGCTGGAAAAAGGGGATATCGTTACGATTGATATCGTTGCTGATTATAAAGGTTGGAAGGCTGATTCCGCATGGACGTATATGGTTGGCGAAGTATCACCGCAAGCTCGTCGGTTAGTAAGGGCAGCAAAGGCAGCTTTTCGAGTGGGTTTGGCTCAAGCGGTCATTGGTAATGATATTTCAGATATTGGTTATGCGATCGAGCAAAGGGCGCAGCGAGATGGCTTTCAAGTGATTACTTCTTTTCTCGGGCATGGTATTGGTAAGGAGCTACATGAACTACCCCATGTGCACCATGTACGTACACGAACATCTGGCATTAAACTTGAAGAAGGTATGGTTATTACGATCGAGCCGATTCTATCAACAGGATCTCCGGAAATTTATATTGCACACGATGGATGGACAGCGAGAACAATCGATCATGCACTAACTGCACAATTTGAACATACGATTGCAATTACAAAAGCAGGACCCAAAATATTAACGAGGTTAACAAAGGTAAAGAAACAGAGGTAGGCTATTAATGTAACAGGATCCGCTCCATCATCTCGGCTTTCACAATGAATGTAATATCATTTTCAGAATTTGTGCAGATTGATTTGCTAAAGTTAAAACACTTAATATACACGGAAGATCAAAGACATCAAATGTTGAGAAACTATTCGTATGAACAGGCAGGGACAAGTATGAGAGTAATACTGGTAGATGATGAACAACTGGCATTGCTTAGTATGGAAAAGATGCTCAATGATTTAGAAGGACTTGAAGTAATCGGGAAATATATGAATGCGATAATAGCGATAGAGCAAATTGTACTTACTCAGCCCGATGCCGTTTTTCTAGATATTGAAATGCCTGAAGTGAATGGGTTGGATGTAGCGGCAATCATTCAAGAACAATCACCTGCAACGGAAATTATATTCGTAACGGCATATGATCAATATGCGCTAGATGCATTTAACGTCCAAGCGATGGACTATCTCCTTAAGCCATTTAGCAGTGGTCGTTTGAAGAAGACAATTGAGCTCCTTCAAAAACGTATCAAGCAAAATATAAAGCCGCCTCCTGCATCGAAAGGAAATATGAGATGCATGGGGAGACTGCAAGCACAGAAGGTAGGAGAAGAGTCGGTTGTTTTAAGATGGCGGACGACAAAAATAAAGGAATTATTCGCATATTTGCTCCATAATCGCGGTCAAGTTGTAAGTAAGGATATTCTTATACAGCTACTGTGGCCAGAGATAGAGGAGCAAAAAGGTATTACTAATTTGCAAACGAGTATTTATCGGATTCGTCAGATGATGAAGGAGCAAGGTCTTGAAGAAGTTTTATTGATTAGCTATACCCAATTCGGCTACGTATTAGAACTAAATGGGTTATTAATAGATGCAGAACAATGGGATCTCGATCTGAGGGATTTGTCACCAATCTCGCGTCAAACGGTTGCCGATCATCAGCGTTTATTTGCTGCTTACACGGGTGATTATTTGGGGGAAGATGACTATTATTGGGCGGAGACAGAGCGGCAGCGACTCAAAACGATGTGGCTGCAGCATGCTGGTGGACTAGCGACATATTATATTAATAATGAGAAAGAGATGGATGCACTTTCTATCTATCAGCGCGTAGTACAGCATGATCCGATGCTGGAGGAAGGCCATCTTGCTATAATGCGGATCTATGCCGGGCTTAATGATTCAAGTTCTGTAGAGATTCAATATGAGCATATGGTAAGTGCGCTTCAGCAGGAAGCGGATATGAATCCTAGTGATGAAGTGATGACGTGGTATAGAGATTGGCAGACAATGAATAAAAGTACATATGTTAAATAGATTAGCCAGGCTTATTCAAATGTCTTTTTGACGTTTGAATAAGCCTATTTTTGTTGTTAGCTAATGTAATGGTTTTGGTGGTAGTGATCGTGTTGGTCAGTATTTGGTGAGTGGCTTGTACTACAATGTTGAATAAGATGCATGATTTTATATTACAAAATATAAGGAGAGAAATGATTATGAAGCAAATACAATTACGATCGCGATTATCAATGTTACTGGTCATCTGTATGATCGTAACATCAGTTAGTTTTATTGGTGGTGGGAAAGTTGAGGCAGCTGGAAGCAGCTTCAAGCATGTAATTAACCAAACTATTAATGTTAGTGATGCACCAATTAATGAAACGATGAGTGCTTTAGATACAAGTGATCTACCTCAGACGATCGCACATCTATTAATTTATGCGAATGATGTAGATGAAGTGGATGGAGAATGGGACCTTGTAACTTGGAATGGCACTCAAATAGGCATGCTGAGTGGTCAGAATAATCAAAATAGTACAACTGTATTTACACTTGATATTGCAGATGTACAGGAGTCAAATGATTTCGAAATTGATGTAACTAATGGTCTTGGAAGCACCACTACATGGGTGCTAAATGCTTATTGGGCACAGCTTGTTATTGATAATGGGCCGGTTGTCGATGCAGAAATTACTAGCTTGAATCCGGTCGCATCCGATGCGAATAAGGTAACGGTTGGTGTTGACACAAGAGCTATCGAAGCTGGCGACTACTACCTTGAAGCAAACTTAATTGATGAGAATGGTTATAATAAAGGTATTTATACGAAGCTGTTTTTGAATGCATCTGAAGGCGAAGATTTTACAGGATCATTTGATGTAACTGGTCTGCCTACTGGTGTATACACTGCCAATGCGATTTTATACAATTATGATAATTCGCAAACTGATCCACAGGATAAAATTGGAACTGTACAGCATATTGTAACGAAAACAATTGATACAACATTACTTCTTAATAATGTAGATTTTACACCAACTGGTGGTCCTGGTGGACAAGTTGTATTGGATCCAAATCCGTTTAATCCATATACATACGAATATAATGCAGTAGTCCCTTACGGTATTGCAGAATTGACACAGAATCCGACGCTTTCAGCTGCTATTCCTGTAGGAGCTCAACTAGCAGTACAAGTAAATGGTGAGGGGTATAATGATATCACTCCTGGAAGCACAGACGATATTCCTTTAGAAGTAGGACGTAATATAATTAATTATAAGGTGTACACAGGGGATAATCCTGAAGGCGTAGTTTATACGATCATTATCGATCGTGTTCCTATGCTGGAAGAACTATTATCTAATCCTGGAACGGAAATTGCACCAGAATTTGATGGGACTACGCCTAATCCGTTAAATGGATACCGTACTACAGTAAGCAATCCTAGCGATACGATCGTGCTGACGCCGAAGCTTCCAGCTACTGCTGATGCCAATACGACAATTGAGCTAAGTGTTAACGGTGGTGCTTTTGAACCGACTGCAGATGCTGTAAATACAGATGAATTACCACTACATGTAGGTCGCAATACAATTATCGTTCGTGTGACTTCACCGGACGGAATAGTTTATATGGAGTATCCGGTCTATGTAGACCGCGAGCCGGCGCTTGCAAGTCCTGGCCTGAGCGAGGGTGGCGAGATGCTTGCTCCTGAATTTAGCAGTGATGTATATGAATACACAACAGTTGTTGGACATACAAGTACGCCAATAACGTTGACTCCGACTGTAAATGACGGCGAAACAATTGAAGTTCGTGTAAATAGTACTAATGATGCTGATTATGTAGCTGTTGGTAGCGGAATTACAACGAATGATCTTGATTTAATTGCAGGTACGAATACAATTGAGGTTCGTGTGAAATCTTCAGACTATGATGCAGCACTTGCTGGGACTCCAGCTGCTGACAAAGCAGATTTAGTTAAGATGTACACATTTACCGTAATCCGTAATCCATTTGTAACAGATATCGTTGTTAAAGATCAGGATCTAAAGGTTCCGTTTGATGCGAACGTGTTGGAGCATAATACAACAAAAACTGTTCCATATACACAAAAGCATATCAATGTAACACCAACGACTACAGATGCACCTGTAAAGCTGGAAATCCGTATTAATGATGGTGATTATGCACCGATTAATAGTGGTGATCTAAGTGATAACTTGCTAATTAGAAGTGGACGTAACAAAATTGATGTGAAAGCTACATCAACAAATCCGAAGGATGGACAAGAATATTCAACGGTATATACAGTGTATGTTAATAAGGGATCTGCACCTAGTACTGATCCTATATCACAATTAACACCTGAAAGTGGGCAAAATTTACTAGTAACTGATATTATCGGTAAGGAGTTAACGTTGTCTGCAAACTTATTGAAGGCTGATGGTACAAAGCTTAACAATCCTACGATCTTAGTCGATGCACAAGGAAACTACACGCTTAATAATGTACCTACTGGAAAATACAATATGGTACTTACGGTTAATGGTCCTTCAGGTCAAGAGCTTGCTGGTCATGTTGCTAATCTAAGTGTTGATAATCAATTTGTTGGAAAATCTGACGGCAAACTAATTGATCCACGTAGCAAAGTTTCTGATGCGGCAACTAGTAAAGCGTTGGAAGGTGTTACTGTAACGCTTTATTGGGCAGATAGTGAATTGAATCGTTCTAAAGGACATAAAGCTGGAGAGGCTGTAAATCTACCAGCATTGAACAACTTTGCACCACATAAAAACAATGCAGTTCAAACGACTTTAGATAATGGTATATTTGGCTGGGTACCTTTCGTAGACGGCGATTATTACTTTATCGCTGAGAAAGATGGTTATATTACTTTTGATAGTCGTGAAGATTCACGTAGTGGAAGCTTTGGCGAAGGTAGTAAAATTAGCGATGGTATGATTCATATCGGTAAGTCGCTAGTAACGTACAACTTCTCTATGAAGGCTGAAGGTACTGAAGTACTAACGGGAACACATGCGGCATATATGACTGGTTATCCAGATGGAACCTTCAAGCCTGAGCGAGGTCTTTCTCGTGCTGAACTTGCAGCGGTACTTAACCGCATTATCCCTATAGATACATCTGTTTCTACTGATGTACCTAAGCTAAATGATTTGACAAAGCGTTTCTGGGCTTCTAATACAATCGACATCGCTTTGCAGCAAGGCTGGCTGAAAGGCTATACAGATGGAACATTTAAAGCTGAGAAATTTGTAACACGTGCGGAATTGGCTCAAGTTATTTATAATATTAAAGCTTCTGATTGGGGTCTAGTTAGCGGAAATGCAAGCTTCAAAGACATTGAAGGACATTGGGGTGCTACTGCAATTAAAGCGCTAGCTAGCCAAGGCTTGATCACTGGCGACAAAAACGGTAATTTCCGTCCTAACGATGCTATTACTCGTGCAGAAGCAGTAACAATATTCAATAAATTACTAGGTCGTAATTCAGTTGAAATTAGTCAATCTCCAAGATGGTCAGATGTGAAGCAAACATATTGGGCTTATCAAAATATTATGGAAGCATCAATCACTCATGAGTATGAGGAGAATACAAACGGAACTGAAGAATGGGTTAAATAGTATAAGAAAAGTTTTAACGAGATAAAGAAAATATAGTAGCAATGAGGCTGTCTCAAATCATGACAACATGATATTGAGATGGCCTCTTATTTTGCTATATTAAAAAGTATAATTTATTTAATGGAACTAATGGCTCCGCCTTAGTTCTATCTGGCGTGCCATGCAGGGGAAATAACCGAGGAAGGGCAGAATCGGAACAGAACAAGAAACTGACTTTATTGAGCTTAATAAGAAAATGGAGAAAACGAATATCTGTAACGCCAAAATTGATGTTACAGAGCGAAAGTAGCACAGTCCATGATGTTGTAACGCCAAAATTGGCGTTACAGAGCGAAAGTTATACAGTACATGTTATTGTAGGACGGGACCTACCGATATTAATCTGTACGGATTAATCATGATCATTGTTGTGCATACATACAATATATAAGCTAGTACACTATTACTTAATGGAGTAAAATAAATTCAAAGGTATTGAATTAATGAAGGCTTCCGAAGTAATTTTTGTTTACATGGAGTAACTCAGGAAGTCACAAAAAGTTTTAGTTGATGCTTCCGAAGTAACTTTTTGTTTGTAAGGAGTAACTCAGGAAGTCACAAAAAGTTTTAGGAGGAGCAATATGTCATATTTTATTAGTCAGCAAAAGTTGCAACAACTATTAGAAGCCCAAGCTGTAGGTGATACGAAGCTTGTTATTGTAGATGTTAGATATGATCTATCAGATGAGGATGCTGGCGAATTAGCATATCGTGAAGGTCATATTCCTCAAGCATACTATGCTAATCTAAGCCATGATTTATCTAGTGGGAAGCGCCCTGATGGAGTAGGAGGTAGACATCCACTGCCGGATTCGCAAACCGTTGCACATTTTTTTGAGTCCATTGGTATTACAACTGGATCAGTAGTTGTAGCCTATGATGATCAAGGTGGTGCAATGGCTTCACGTCTTCGTTGGTTATTGCAATGGATCGGGTTTGATGGGGATGTATATGTGCTAGAAGGTGGGTTTAAGTCTTGGCAAGAAGCTGGACTTGCAGTTAGTACGGACATTCCAGATCGAGTACAAGACTGCGAGCTACCTGTATTATTGAATGATCATATACTGGTCGATCAGCAATATGTGCGTAGCAAGATTGGTGTTGCAGGGACAGTAATTATAGATTCAAGAGATGGCGCAAGATATCGTGGCGAGGTAGAACCAATTGATAAAGCAGCAGGACATGTTCCATCGGCAATCAATCACTTCTGGCAAGAAGGAAAGCGTACTGATGGATCGTGGAAAAGTGCTGTAGAACAAGCGGAACGCTTTGCATCGATAGATAAGAATGCTGAAGTGATTGTCTACTGTGGTTCTGGTGTCACGGCTACACCAAATTTCTTCGCTTTGCAGGAAGCTGGTTTTAGTAATGTGAAACTGTATGCGGGTAGCTGGAGTGATTGGAGTAGTTATGAGGGGAATCCGGTTGCTTTAGGTAATGAAGAAAAACCAGAAAAGGCACTATAGTATATAGGATAAAAAATACATCGTCAGATGGGCAGCATGCCTCGGACGATGTATTTTTTATGCTCCAAGTCAACACGAAGCCAACAATTGACTCTTGAAAACATTTTCAGTATGGGGTGAATCGAGCGTACACTTTCATGTTTGTGTATACATAGAAAGGCTATTTTAGTCCCTACAAAATGGTATGCAAACCCCAGTCTCGGTAAACGAGTCAACAACCTGATTTAGCAAAGAAGTTAATCAACAAATAATCAACAATGCGGGAATTATAATAGACATTACTATTGAACTATTAATATCCTTTATTGTATGATTAACCTAAATATTACATCTAATATTTACCATGTAATAAAACGTTCTATATCTGAAATGTAAATAAACAATTTTAGTAGGAGGATGAGCATGAATTTAGCAATCTTAATTGGAGTCAGTGATTACGTAGCAGCAAAGCTTTTACCAGGATGTAAAAATGATGTTAATATAATCCACAATCTAGTGCAGTCTACCAATAAGTATCAGGATATTTTGTTTTTATCTGAGAAGACAAATAGTCAAGATGTCAAAGAAAAAGTAAGTGATTTTATATTAAAACATCAAAACACTGAAGAAATTGATGAGATATTCTTTTACTATACAGGACATGGGCTATTTCATGAGGGAGAGTTTCATTTTGTATTGAGTGATTTTGATCGTACTTGGTTAAATAGAACAACTTATAAAAATAATGAGCTAGATGAATTGTTGAAGAGCCTTAATCCAAAGCTAACGGTTAAGGTTATTGATGCATGTCATTCTGGGGTTAAGTATGTAAAAGATGTAAATGATTTAGAGTTGAAAAAAGTATTAAATGAATCTAAAGAGAAATTTAATAATTGTTATTTTATGTTTTCCTCACAGGCCGATGAAGTATCATGGGCGACTCAGCTGATCAGCTATTTCACATTAAGTTTTGTGAATTCCATAATTAATCACGGAACTAATGGTATTAGATACAGAGATATTATGGACTATGTATCCGATGATTTTTTACGATCGGATATTGGACAAACACCATATTACGTTACGCAATCTAAAAACACTGAAATATTCTGTAAAATAGATGACCCCTTAAAAGAAAAGTTGAAGCAATTAATAGATAATATTAATGGAACATCGCAGCGACAAGAAAATAAAAACAAAAATCAACTTTCACTAGTTGAAATTGTAAAAAAAGATGCTGAGAAATATTGCAAAGATATAAAAGAAGTACATAGTTTATTGGAGTCAATAAAAAATAAAGTAAATGATTTTAAAGTTCATGACAAACTAAACGGTTTATTCAGAACTCAAGTTGATTTCAATCAAGAAACATATGATCATATATCTAATATCGATATTGTTGCTAAATCATTAGAACGTAAATTTGAAGATTATTTTATAATATTAAAATATATAAATAAAACTGTAAAAGTCCCTCAAAAAAATACTCTAGGTGCTCACTTGTTTAAATTACCCAGTTTTTTTGAAAACGAAAAAAGTGTTGAGATTAAATACGTTGAAGAAAATAGGGACGTTATTAATAGCTTTAATATTAGTGAGGAGAATTTGCCTTTTACATCGATTAATATTGATTTATATCCTGAGTATCCGAATATCTCCATGTTTAACTGTTCTATAATTTTTGCTTTTTCGAAAGTTAATATCGTATTCTTTTATTCTTTCAACACATTCAAAGAAGTTTCATGGGACAGTTATGAATTGGAGGATATTGATTGGAGACAAACAAGACAATTCGTAATGAAGGAACAAGATTCTGTAATAAATAGCATAGGTCAAATTTGTGCTGGTTTTTTAAGCTACGTAGAAAAGAATTTGGAGAAGAAGTTTGGAAAAGAACTAGAGAAGGTATCTGATGGAGAAGATAATGATAAACAGCCCAAACCAAAGCCTCCGATTGCAAAACCTCAATTACCAGTTTCTGTGCAGTGAAAAAGGACTTGAAACAGAGCGCGGCGAATTCAGCCAAGGCTCTGTTTTTTTTGTAAAGTCCACTTTTATTATCAAAACAATCGAGTACAACCATGGGAAAGTGGAGAGAACACTCCAAACGCGTGTTTTAGACGTTAGAAGTCAACAGAACTGTGCAGTTTCTGTTAGTCAGATCAACGGGAAGCAACGAAACTTTTGGCGAGTAAAACTCTATTTGCCATACTTTCGCCTTGTACATTGACAGATCAACTTAGTAAAATTGACGTGGAATTTATGCCGAAAAGCAATACTTTAAGACTAGAAAGGCGGAATATGAATTGACCAATGCTCTCAATAAAGTTAGTGTTGAGTATTTGATTAAGTGGGATAATAAAACATGTAACTTACAAGAAAAGAAAGATCTTTACAAAATGTTAGCACTGATAAACAAGGTGAAACTTAAGAATGATTGTATCTGGTATGAAGAAGTATATATAGAGTGCGAATTTACGGTTATAAAGCAGAATATTGTGATCATCAATTTTTTTGTGGATATCGTTTATTTGAATAATTTAGAGAAATTCACTAGAGAATATAAAAAGGTACTATACTCATTCATAAAATTAGAAAGAATGGAAATGACTTGGGATGGAGTTTCAAGCCATTACGCAACTATAGCATATCCACTTATAAATAGAGTTGAAAACAAAATGCGTGGGTTAATTAATAAATTTATGACTATTAATTCTGGTGTGGAATGGAGTTCAATGTGTACTCCAAAGCTAGTAAAAGATAGCATAAAAAGGAGAGAGGATAGAAATGAAAATAACCCATATCTTCATTCCTTTGATTTTATACATTTAATAGACTTCTTATTAAAGAAGTATGCATTCAAAAGTTCAGACGAGTTGTCCAAATTTATTAATGGTCTCGATGATGCAAGTAAGCTTTCAAAAGAAGATTTTGAAAGCTATTTGGATGTATCCAACTGGGATAGATATTTTAAGCAATATATTAATGTTGATTCTGCAAAGTTAGAGAAAGTATGGAAAGAACTTTATAGCTTCAGATGTTTAATTGCTCATAATAGTGCCTTATCTAAGAAAGATGTGGAAAGGGTAGAGCTTTTATGTCGGGAGGTCGAAGAGATAGTAGAAGAAGCATCAAGTAAACTTATTCAAATAAATCTAACGAAGTATGAAAGAGACAATTTATTGGTGACTAGTAAGAAAATATACATTGATGATTATGGAAAATATGAATTGGAGTGCGGTATTAATAAGATGGAGGAGACTATATATGTTAAAAATTTAATGAACGAAAAAATAGTTTCTGGTAAATTTATATTGCTTGAAGAAGGAATGGATTTAGTAGATGCCGATAATTTACACATACAATGTGCTGATCGAGAATTCGGTTGTTTTAACGGAGCAATTTATGATAATTACGATAATCCTGAATGGCGTCCAAAAATTTCAATTGATGAGTTGTACGATGAGGCATACGAATTTTTGCATAGAGTAATTCGATTTAAACATGGTGACTTGGATGATGATGAATTATTCCATGTAGACCAAGAATGGATTGATAACCCGAGCACCTAAGATATTGAAATTCTGTGCGGTGCTTTAGGTACCCTGAACAAGGCTGTCTCTGAAGCAATGGACTTCGCCATCGCTTGCCGTTGTTTGGTGCAATGAACCGGACGGATCAGCATTACGTCTCAATGTACACTCGGGGACTTTCCGAAGCCAATTCTGCAGCTGGAGCGACTGGAGCTCAGTCAGCAAGAATCCGGTAGTACAAGGGGAAGAAGAGAAGGTTTAAACGGCATAGTAGTATATGACTTGAAGTATATGATTTGAAGTACATCACTCATGTGGCGATGTACTTCTTTTCGTTATGCTCAAAGACGTGTAGATCAACACGAGGTCAACACAAGCACGTTTCATAAAAATGCTTTTGTGAAGATTCGCACCGAGTGCTTATATGTAAAACATCTGCTTCTTAAGTGCATTACGAACGCGCTGAACATTACGTCCAGCCCGACCATGAGGAACGACAATATGCATGTTGGCATTCCTGGAATATGGCCTCGTGGATGCCGCTTAAATTCGTACTTTACGTGAATAACTTGATTATCGTTTGTTACGAATGCGGCTAAGCGATACCGGATTGATCGCGAGGAAGGCTGCGATTTGATATTGGGGTATTCGGCTCTCGAGATCAGGGTACTGCTTCTGGAACAAGCGGTATCTTTCCTCGGCAGTTAATTCGACCAGTTCGCGTTCTTTGCGCGACTTGGCAATGAACAGCTCTTCCGCCAGCTTCCTGCCGAACCGTTCCCAGCAGGCATGTCGATCATATAGCGTCTCCATTACGGATTTCGTAAAGAGAGCGATGTGGGAATCCTCCAACGACTGGATCGACAAGATCGCTGACTCGGCGGTCAGAAGCGAGCGGTAGTCCGTGAATAACTTGCCATCTGTGACAAAGCTTTTAATATGTTCGGAGCCATCCTCGTTCTCGTAAAACATGCGGAACAGCCCTGTTTCGCAATAGTAGACACTCTCGCAGAAGTCTCCGGCATGGATGAGAAATTGCCCTTTGTTGACGTTCTTCCAAATCAGTTGATCAAGGAAATACTGTTTCTCTTCGTCGGGGATCGTCGTCATGCGAGCGAGCGTACCGATAATAGTCGATGGTTCCATAGGTCACCTCTAATTGTATCGTTCGTCATTAACATAGGTTATGGATCGTACCTAATCTGTCTTATACACTAATCATAGCATAATCTTGGCAAGGGAGAATGCGAATATTGGAGAGGAATGAGGTGTGGTATT
>DXHF01000032.1 GCA_019113605.1 Candidatus Paenibacillus intestinavium | reverse complement strand
ATACGACTTCACTAGGAGATTGGTTCGTTGATCGTAACAAACTGCCTAATGGACTTGGAGGAATCGCGAAAAAAGTACGTGATCTTGGATTAGAATTTGGTCTTTGGTTCGAGCCTGAGATGATCTCACCTTAAAGTGAGCTATATCGCAATCACCCAGACTGGTGTCTACATGTAGATGGCCGTCGTCGTACGGAAGCTAGAAGTCAGCTTGTTCTTGATTTTTCTCGTGAAGATGTTCAAAACTACATTATAGAGACAATTTCTGATGTGCTTGCTAGCGCCCCAATTACGTATGTGAAATGGGATATGAACCGTAATATGACGGAAATTGGTTCAGCTCAGCTACCAGCAGATCGTCAACGTGAAACAGCTCATCGTTATATGCTTGGACTATACAATGTTATGGAGCGTATTACGACAGCATTCCCGCATATTCTATTTGAGTCTTGTTCGGGCGGTGGCGGACGTTTTGACGCAGGTATGCTATATTACATGCCACAAACATGGACAAGTGATAATAGTGATGCGATATCTCGTCTGAAAATTCAATATGGTACAAGTATCGTATATCCAGTAAGTTCGATGGGTGCGCATGTATCGGCTGTACCGAATCATCAAGTGAATCGTATGACGTCGCTTGAGACAAGAGGTAATGTAGCGTTATCTGGTAACTTCGGTTATGAGCTTGATCTATCTAAATTCTCGGCAGAAGAGAAGGAGCTTGTGAAAGAGCAGATCGAGCTTTGTAAAGATATTCGACCAATCGTTTCCTTCGGTGACTTCTATCGTCTATTAAGTCCATTTGAAGGTAACGAAACATCTTGGATGTTCGTTTCTAAAGATAAGACTGAAGCTTTTGTTGTATATGTGAAAGTGTTGCAGGAGCCTAACGGTCCAATCGGTCGCTTCCGCCTACAAGGACTTGATCCGAACAAGTCATATCGCTTAGAAGGTCAAGATAGTGGAGTATTTGCCGGAGATCAATTGATGTATGCAGGTCATCCTGTTCCTCGATTCTATGGCGACTTCCAGAGCTGTGTGTATCGTCTAACTGCAATCTAAATTGTGTGAGTAATAAAGGTATGTATGGGAAGTGTCCTCTGACGCTGAAATACATACCTTTTTTGCGCTTTCATTTCGATAATCTATACTACTTTCAAAAAAATAAGGAAAATATATTGAGCTTGACGTTACGTCAACCTTTATAATGAAGGTAAATTGAATATTTGGGGGTTGAAAGGATGTATAGAATTGGACAATTTGCCAAATTGACAGGTGTGACAGAGAGAGCTTTACGTTATTACGATAAAAAAGGATTGTTGAAGCCGTCCTTACGCGAAGATAGTGGATATCGTTATTATTCAAAGGAAGATCTCATTCAACTCCAAAAAATATTAACGATGAAGTATTTAAATTTCTCATTAGAGGAGATCGCAAATACTTTAGCTGATAATGAAGTGTCTATGGCTGAGGTATTCAATCAGCAGCATGAATGGCTTGTAAAAAAGCGTGATGAACTTAATGGAATTATTGCCTCACTTGATCGCGTAAAAAAAATATCTTCTAAGGTGGCAACCATTTCTACAGGGCTACTTTTGTTAATGATTTATAGTTTGCAAAATGAAAATAAGCAGCGTGAGCATCTACTTACACATTTTCCAGTTGAATTTGTAAAAGTAATATTTCTAGAAGATAAACAATCAGAAGAAAAACTTGAACTAGAGATGACTATGATGATGCTACTATCGCAAGTTTTAGAGTTATATCAAACAGGTGTGTCACCGACCTCTGAGGAGGCTACTTCAGTAGGATTGTTACTTTTCGGAATGGTGGCAGATATAACGATGAAGGCGACAGAAAATATGACAGAGGAAGATAGGCTGAAGCTACATCTTTTTGAAGCAGATGAAGTAGAGCTAGATCCAGCAGTATTTCCGAGTATTTTGTCAGATGAGGAAATGGAATACATTAGTAAGCTAATGGAGCATGTTGATCCTATCTATCATGCACAGAAGGAGCAATGCAATGGTAGCACAGTAATTATTGATATTAATAAAGGCAAGCTCAAATTCTAGCAAAAATGAGCTTGCCTTGTCGTTATTTGTAGAGACGGTTAGTCTACTTGCGGCTTGATACTTATGACACGAATCGTCATCATTCCAGCTGGTGTCGAAAGCTCAATTTGCTCATGTAAAGGAGTAAGTAGTAGCTGACTGCCAACAGGGGAAAGTAATGAAATCTTCCCTTGCTCGGGGTCGATCTCTTCAGGTGCTACAACACAATAGGTATCGATAAAGCCATCCTCTACATATTCAATTTCAATAATAGTATCTAGCAATACAAGCTGTTCCTGAGGGGCTGTAGGAAGGGTAAGCAGTTTCCTGATTTCTTGCATATATCTTTCTAGCAGTTGTTCGAGATCTTTGGATAGACCACTATGCTTTAATATATATTTCTCTAGTTGCTTGCTTCGTAGTTCTTCTATAATGACAAGTTGCGCTTCATATTGTTGCTTCTGCGCTTCCCAATCTACACTATGGTTCATAATAGATTACCTCCCCGATATTTACTATACGCTGCAATAAATTAACATTAATTGCTTGTGACATATTCAATTCCTCCTTAACGTTGTTGCTGTACCCTTTATTCCTTTTGCGTTAGTAATTCTAGCTTCGCATACTATGGAACATATTGGAAGCTTGAATTTTTTTATAAAGAGACCCTCCGGTCAGCGTGAACGAGGGTCATCTTTAATAGTATCAAATTAAGAAAATAAGTCCATATGACAATTAATGCTTGGGTGGCCCATCGTAGCAAACAAAGTAAAAAATGCTGTTAAATGATGTGCACAAAATTGGTGATTTAAGGAAATACAGCCTTACTAATAAGGTGGAAGATCTCTCATAATTACAGTGTATTTGGTGGGATAACAACAGTAATTGAACCCAATTGCATTTAATTTGCACATTTTTCATGAAAAATTATAAATGAAATAAGCCTTTTTTGCGAAGCGGATTGTTGTCAATTAGTAAACGGAGGACTGTAGGCATGACGAGGGATTTGACACATTTATTAAATAAAAACGAGTGAACAAGATCATAAAAAAGAGAACATCTATCTTCATCTAATCTTCATCTATGTAAAAATCCTAATGAAAAAGCGCTACAATGCTATGCTATAATGCTTAACATACATTACCTCATGCAACAAAAAAGATTAGTCGGGAGGACTTATGTTAAAACTTATAATGAAAGTAAGCAGATTAAGCCTGCTAGCTATTGTAGCAATCGCCCTACTTACTGTAGTTCCATTTTCAGTATCCGCAGCAGATGAGCGAGAAGTTGGAAATGCGAAAGTTATCTTGAATGGCAGTTCCTTTGAACTTGAATCTCCACTACATATGGTGAACGGTAGAATATATTTACCTGTTGGTTTAGTAACAAAATCATTAAGTGCTTCAGTAAGCTGGGATTCTAATACGCAAGAAGCAACAGTAGTTACCAAAAGCGACGATGAGGTAGTATTTGGTAACGGTGTACCAACCGTATACTTTAATGATCAACGGTATACGATTGAAGAAGCTCCATACCTTTATGATAGTCGATTGTATGTACCAGTTCGTTATCTAGCTGAAATTACACATGCTACGACGGATTGGGATAATGAAAAGAAGGTACTGACGTTAACGAGTGTACCGCTTGAAGTCGTAAGCGATGAAAATTCATTAGCAGTCATTAGTGCCAATCATAAGCTGACGCAAGCAGAAGTTGTGAAGCGCAATGGATTTTCCTCGAAGAATCAAATTAAGAATGGGATGAAGCTAGCAGTCATATTGCCATCCATTCTTGATAAGAAAGCAAAAGAATATACAAATGAAGAATATCAATTATTGGCGAAGATCGTTCAAGTTGAATCAGGCTATGAATCCTATGAAGGACAACTAGCAGTAGCTAACGTTATATTGAACCGCGTAGCGAGCTCTGATTTCCCAGATACGATTAAATCAGTCATCTATGCAGGCAGACAGTTCCCGCCAGCCCATAATGGCTTGCTAGATAAGGCAAAGCCTAATGCAAGTGTATTAAAAGCAACTAAGGATGCTTTGAACGGTAAGGACAACGTAGAGGGCGCCGTATACTTCTTCAATCCGAAATATTCTACAGGGTCTTATTGGTCTAGTCTTACTGTAGTAGATACGATTGGTAATCATCGTTTTGCTAAATAAC
>DXHF01000353.1 GCA_019113605.1 Candidatus Paenibacillus intestinavium | reverse complement strand
GTGACAAGCCTGGAGGTGTTATATTGTCAGGAAATTGCATACTGCCATGTGACAGCATGCAATTATATATGATTTGAATTAACATTATCACTGTGAAGTTACAGAACTTGAATGCCCCGGTCTATACCCCTTATCTTCAAAAGGTGTAGGTTGTAACTCCGCCCCCTTATATTCTGGCATCATAAAAAGATTGTGCTGTATTTCCAAAGTGAAAGTACCAGTAGTTTCCACGACGCTATATCGAGTTTCTGGCTGATTATTTACATTCTCGTATGTCGCGATAAGAGAATCAACATTAATAAGTTTATCAGCATTTTCAATGGGGATTAAAGGAATAATGTAATCTTCCTTCGTTAGTATGTCTGCTAGTTCAAATAGCTTATCATAATATTTACGATAATCTATTGAAGCATTTATTTCACTCTTCCATATCACAACATGTAGGAACTCAGCAAAATAAAGTTTATCTATTTCTTTATATATGTTAATCTCAATTCCGTCTTTACCATAAAAAACATAAGTAGTACTGGTACCAGGGTATACTTTTGAAAAACCGAATGTAAATTCTTCATCTTTTGAAAAATAATCGACTAATTCCTTTTCTATTTTATACATTGGGATAAGTGGGGATCTTAATATATCTATCTCTACATACTGAAGGTCTGAATAAGGACGATTTTTTGTAAATGTATAAATAAATTCCACTGCTTCCGCGCGAGTTAGATAGGAATCTTTTTCATATCCCTGAACAGTTAAAGATGTTTTTCCTTTTGTTATATTGTTATCAATTAGAAATTGTATAGCTTTTTCTTCGTCATAATAATATCCCTGTGTAGCAGCCATTACTTGTGCGGCTACCCCTCTTCTTATTGGTTGTTCTGCATCACTCATAGCATTATATAATTCTTGAGGAACTTTCCATGCGGTATGCTGTAACAACTTATAATATGGGTCATACCAATAGTTTTCTTTCGTGACCAATTCAATATTTGAAAAACTGGTAACAATTAATTTCACAAATTCTGCCTCGGTAATTTTATTATCTGGACGAAAAGTTTGATCAGGATAACCATTTATAACATTATTTCCTACAGCCCATTCTATACTGTTGTGTGCCCAGTGATGATTATTAATATCCTTAAAGACTGTTTCTGTACCTGCATTAATTACTTCGTTATTACTAAGAGCACTTACAAACAAAGAAAGTAGAAATACAAGAAAAGTTTTCCTTAAATGAACTCTCAATTTATTCACTCCATTCTATCTTATCTAGCGAAATTAACTATATTATATATTAACTTGTAAATGATTTACAATCGAAGTTTCTATATACACCATAATGTTTAAGCTAAAACCGAATTTATTGCTCAAGTATCTCTTGATTTTTGAATGTTTAATAAAGTGCAAAATTCGCCTATAATAGTATCAAGAATGGGAGTGAGTAGCATGGAACTAGACAATAAACCAGGATGCTTATATCTTAGAAAGTCCAGAAAAGATGTACAAGCAGAAAAAGAAGCTTTAGCACTAGGAAAGCCATACGATACTTTAGCTCGTCACATGGACATGCTAATTGAAATGGTAACACGCTATAAAGTAAATGTAATTGATACTTTTACGGAGGTTGTAAGTGGAGAATTTATTGCTGAACGAGACGAGTTTCAAAAGGTCCTTCTTGGGCTCTCAGAAGGCAAGTATGAGTGGGTCGGTGTAGTTGATGAGGATAGATTAGGTCGTGGTGACAAGATCGATCAAGGGCGCATTGAACGTGCCTTTAAGGTTTCAGGAGCATTAATACTAACGCCTTACAAAATTGTTGACATGGACAACGAAGCAGATGAACAATATATGGATTATAAGGGTATGGGAGCACGATATGAGTACAAACAAACGAAGAAGCGTTTACAGAGCGGACGCAAGTCGTCGGCGTCTGAAGGCAATTATCTCGGTAGAATCACACCATTTGGCTACCTGAAAGGAATCGAATTAAAAACAGAGTTCCCTGAATTGATCAAGCATTATGCCGATCGAGCAGCTGACATAAGAAACCTAAGACTTTATCCTCATCCCGATAATGCTGATATTGTAAAGCAAATATTTAAACTAGTATCCGAAAAAACAGGTATACGAACAATTGCCCGAATGTTTACAGGATTATATCCTAACCCATCAGGGAAATTGACGTGGGAACGATCTACTATTATTAACATCGTAAGGAATCGTGTTTATGTTGGAGAAATTATTTGGGGAAGCAGAAAGTTTACTAAACAAGAAAATGGAACATATCTTGTAAAACCAGTAGCAGAAGCCGAACAGACTATTGTACCTAACGCTCACATTGCTTTGGTCAGTGAAGCAGAATATCAACTGGCAAACAAAACGATGAGTGAAGGAGCTGCAGCACCTATTAACCGGGGTAAAATCATGACGAACGTATTCGCAGGCTTACTGAAGTGTTATTTTTGTGAACAGGCTATGAGCTATGCTCCTTACTATAGTCAGCCAAATAAAAAACCGCGACTTATGTGTACGAATATATATTGCAAAAGATCTGCATCGATTATTTTTGAATTAATAGAGTCCGATGTTTTGAGTCAAATAAAGTTGTACTATGAGCATCTTAGTTCTGAACCGATAAAACAGAATAAAAAGAAAAGTGCTAGTGAAGAAATGAAAAATAGGCGATTGGACAAGTTAGAACGTGATCTAGCAGAAGTTGAAGAACAACTTAATGAGCAATTTGACTTACTCGAGAGGAAGGCCTACACAATAGATATTTTTATGCAAAGGCAGGAAACGACTTTAGCAAGAAAAGAATCAATGTTGAATGAAATATCTCAAATTCAAGAGGAACTTTTTATTAATCAAGCGAACATACGAAAGCAAAGTCAAGTTGCTCCTTTAGTTAAAAATGTCATGTTAAATTATGATACGGCGGAATCCGTAATAGATAAGAATGATTTGCTTAAATCCATAATCGATAAGATATACTATAAAAAAGAACCATCCCTCAAAAAAAGCGGTACAGGTGAATATACCGTTGAAATACTATGGAATAATTAGAGAATAAGCCTGGACCTTAATACCAGTTCTTCGGTCCATTGCCACCTCGTTCTAAATAAATTATTAAATAAATAAGGGATGCGATTAAATGATACGCCTACTTACAATGGCTTATCATCTGATCGTGTCCCTTTTTGCTGACTCGTTATATCGAGGCTGTGCTCATGAATCCACAGCAATATATCTTCAAATGAAGTTACAGCCACAATATTGAGCGTTGGCGCCGATAAAAACGCTTCATCCATTCCTTCTGTCGGCACGAAAAACACATCGGCTGTCGTGCGACTCACCGCATAAGCCTTCTGCGTAATTCCACCTACCATACCAACCGTTCCATCTGGTTCTATTGTACCTGTACCCGCTATTTTCAACCCACCGGTTAGATCACCTTCTGTTAGTTGGTCGAGAAAAGCTAACGTTAGCATCGCACCATGCGATGGTCCGCCAGCATGAGCAAGGTATGACTGAAAGGTAAGCTCTTCCTCCAGTTCTGTACGATATGCATTTTGTACAGCTACGCCAAGCACTGCTCTATTATCCCCATCCGTTGAGGCAATAGTAGAAACAATATAATTCGCAGGCTGACCATCTCGTAGTAACTCTAATTGAACCTCATCGCCCGCGACTACATGTGAACTCATATACGTAATGAGTGCTGCAGCATCGTGTAATACCTCTCCATTAATTCGAGTAACAATATCACCTGCTTGAATGACACCATCTGCTGGTGAATTCGCTACGATGGCCATCACTTGAACTCCATCATAAATAATCGCCTCACCCAGGCCAGCCCATTCCCACGCTACTGCAGCTGCAAGCTGATTCGCATTCGTCTTCATCGCTGCAACTTGACTGTATGTTTCAGATATACTTGGCTCGTTTTCTGCTTGTTTCTCCATCTTGTAAGCAGGAAACATTGCTGCGTAGAGCCAATCAACCGGAAACGCAGGTCGTTCGAATACAAGCACACCTTCAATAATTCCATTGTTCTCTGAAGACGACTCTCCAATTGTGGCATATGTATTCATATTAATCGTCATCCCTGGATACGTCACATTATACCCAGTTGGACAGAGCAGTACGAGCATAATAATGCCATACAACACAATCAGTTGAATGATTGAACGATATGTTGGCTTTTGTTGATCAGTGCGCATCATAGTATAACTTCTACTATATTTATTACTTCGCATAGCAATAATTTCACACCATAGT
>DXHF01000352.1 GCA_019113605.1 Candidatus Paenibacillus intestinavium | reverse complement strand
TGGGCTACTATTGTAGCGGGAATACTATTAATTATGTTAGGTACGCACATGATTATTAATTCCTTTAAGGAAGAAGAAATGCAAATGTTAGATCATCGTACATTTTGGGGACTTATGCTGCTATCATTTAGTGTAAGTGTAGACTCTTTTTCAGTGGGCATTACTCTCGGAATGTTTCAAGCAGAATTCTGGCTAACAGTATGTTTATTCGGGATATTGGGAGCTGTAATGGCGATGCTTGGATTAATTCTTGGGAAAAGGGTAAGTCAATCAATGGGAGTATATGGTGAGACATTTGGTGGTATTATTCTTGTCGTGTTTGGGGTTTATTTTATAGTATAATAGGAGTTGAAAGGAGTTGGCGCTATGAAAAGAATATTATTCATATGCACAGGTAATACTTGTCGATCTCCTATGGCGGAAGCATTTCTAAAAGGTCTTGCCTATGAAAAGGGGTTAACCGTTGCTGTACGTTCAGCAGGAATATCGACGGTGAATGGTATGCCAGTATCGGCTAATTCGTTACATGCTCTGAATCGTCGTGGTATTCAACATACAGGAAGCTCATCTGTACTGCAAGAAGAAATACTGGAATGGGCGGATCTCGTCTTAACGATGACGTCTGCACATAAACGAGATTTGTTGCAACAATATGCTCATATGATGGACAAAACCTTCACGTTGAAGGAGTTCGCCTATATGGATGAAGATCTGCAACAGATAATTACGGAGCTAGAAAGTTTATATACAGACATGCAAATGAAGCAAATTTTAGGGCAACCCGTAGAAGAAAAGCAACGTCAGCGGTTGATGGCATTGGAGCGGACTATTCCTAGCTTTGATATTGCAGATCCATATGGAGGCACACAGTCGCATTATGATCATTGTGCCGATGAACTAGAGGAAGCGATCTTCAAGCTAGTCGACAAACTATTATTATTACGTAATCAACAACAAAAATAGATGAAAAATTCTCATAATTAGATGATTGATATTTGCAGCTAAATCCGCTATTATATAGCTATATAAGCGGTCTTCGATGTAACTGGCGACGGAAGTGGGTAACCACGATGGAGCATCGGAGTATACGGCCGGTCGCCTGGGCAAAGAGCAACGTGCTATTCATAGCATGTTTTGCTCTTTTTTTCATTTTTTACGGAAAAGCGGTATACTACGAGTATACTTTATGTTCAAAAAACATCTTGTATCCAATCAAATTATTGAACCGAGAGGGTGTTATGCTTGAAAATTGCAATTGGTGCTGATCACGGTGGATATCGTCTAAAAGATGAAATTGTCCCATTTTTGAAATCATTAGGTCACGAAGTAGAAGATTTTGGCTGTGATTGTAATGGTTCAGTAGATTATCCTGATTATGCATTGCCCGTATGCGAGCAAGTTACAGCAGGTAAGGCAGATCGTGGTATTTTAATTTGTGGAACAGGTATTGGAATGTCTATAGCTGCTAATAAGCATGCAGGTATCCGTTGTGCTTTAGTGGGCGATACATTCTCAGCACAAGCCACTCGAGATCATAATGACACGAATGTACTTGCACTTGGTGAGCGTGTTACCGGTCCAGGTCTAGCGTTAGATATTGTGAAGATTTGGATAGAAACACCATTCTCTAATGGTGAACGTCATGTCGGTCGCCTGAAAAAAGTAGCAGATATTGAAAAGCGATTCATTACTGGGGAGTAGTGCAGTATGACACATTCACTTGATCTTATTGCAACGCAAGTTGAAACTGTAATCTGCGAACTGATGGAAGTATGTCAATGGACAAAACCGAAATTGTTAGTGTTCGGGACGAGTACTAGTGAAGTGATCGGGGAGCATATTGGTAAAGCAGGGGCAGTTGATGTAGCAAGTGCGATTTATCGCGGAATTGAAGCAGCACGTCAGCAATTCAATTTTATCCCCGTTTTTCAATGCTGTGAGCATCTCAATCGTGCCATTGTTATAGAACAGGATGTTGCGGAGTTACTTCATAAAGATATTGTCCATGCTGTACCAGTGCCCCATGCTGGAGGCTCAATGGCTGCTTACGCATTTACACAAATGAAGCAGCCGTGTCTTGTAGAAATGATTGCAGCAGATGCAGGGATTGATATCGGTGATACGTTTATTGGGATGCACTTGAAGCAAGTAGCGGTTCCTTTGCGTGGGTCATTGCATTCTATTGGTTCAGCGCATTTAACGATGGCGTACTCGCGACCTAAGTTGATCGGCGGACAAAGAGCTATTTACACCGCTTGCGATTGAAATGTAACTTTATGAAAGTTTCATTCGGCGTTAAATATGCCACTAACTCTTATTTTTTAACTTTCTTTGAAAGTATATATAAATCAAATTCTAGCCTATGCTTTCGATGTATTTTTGTATCATTGAAGTCTAGCAAGAAGTAACAAAAATTTTAGGAGGAATAATAATGGAAAATTTACGTAAACAGGATCCAAAAATTTTGGAAGCTCTTGGTCTAGAGCTTAAGCGTCAACGCGATAATATTGAGTTAATCGCCTCTGAAAACATCGTTAGCCCAGCGGTACTTGAAGCTATGGGTTCTGTACTAACGAACAAATACGCAGAAGGTTATCCGAGCAAACGTTACTACGGTGGTTGTGAGCATGTTGATATTGTTGAAGATATCGCTCGTGATCGTGCAAAAGAACTATTCGGTGCGGAGCATGCTAACGTTCAACCTCACTCGGGTGCACAAGCGAATATGGCAGTATATCTTGCAGCGTTGAAACCTGGTGATACAGTCTTAGGTATGAATCTAGCTCATGGTGGTCACTTAACTCATGGTAGCCCCGTTAATGCTTCCGGTATTCTATATAACTTTGTCGCATATGGTGTACAAGAAGATTCTTTCACTATTGATTATGAAGAAGTTCGTAAGCTTGCGTTCAAGCATCGTCCTCGTATGATCGTGGCTGGTGCAAGTGCGTACCCTCGTATTATTGATTTTGAAAAACTTGGTCAAATTGCTAATGAAATTGGTGCGTTGTTCATGGTTGATATGGCGCATATCGCAGGTCTTGTTGCTGCTGGTCTACATCCAAATCCAGTGCCTCATGCGCACTTTGTTACAACAACAACACATAAAACTCTACGTGGACCTCGTGGTGGTATGATCCTTTGCCGTAAGCCTTGGGCTGCTGCGATCGATAAAGCTGTATTCCCTGGTTCTCAAGGTGGACCGTTAATGCATATTATTGCTGCTAAAGCAGTTGCACTTGGCGAAGCTCTGCAAGATGAATTTAAGCAATATGGACAAAATGTTGTTAACAATGCAAAGGTTCTTGCAGAAGGACTTACTGCAAAAGGTATTAATCTAGTTTCTGGCGGTACAGACAATCATCTTATGCTAATCGATACTCGTAACTTGAACATTACTGGTAAAGTTGCTGAACATATTCTTGATGAAGTTGGCATTACAGTGAACAAAAATGCAATTCCATTTGACCCAACTAGCCCGTTTGTAACAAGTGGTATCCGTCTAGGTACACCAGCTGTAACTGCGCGTGGTATGAACGCTGAAGCTATGCAAGTGATTGCTGATGTTGTCGCAATGGTATTGAAAAACCCTGAAGATGAAGCTGTGAAGGAAGAAGCTCGCCTTAAAGTTCGTAATCTTACAGCGAAGTTTCCAATCTATCCAGGTCTAACTTACTAATAGAATAATATATTTGACTGTCCTGTCAGAAGAACACTTCTGATGGGGCAGTTTTTTTGTGTTTTAAAGCCAAATAATATGTTTCATATATAACGAATAGGAGGGATTAATTATGCAAATAGTAAGGAGGTGAAGTACATCTGGAGTATAAAAACAATTTCAATAAATTACTATTATAAGCAAACATTAACTGGGATAAAATGTGCTCACAATATATTCACTATTTAAGTCAGCACGTTAATAATACAGTGGTACCAAGGGATTGTTCATTGATGATTATCCATATTTAACCATTGCCAATTTTTGCTGTGTTGACACATTTTACATTAAAGTAGTATAGTCAACCCCATGTTTTCATTGAAGAATTGTATAATCGCAAGATAGCATAAATATTAGTTTTGTTGCATGAGAATGCATATTTCTAATATTATCATCATGATTGTTACGGTTCCAACAACAAAGCTTAACCACATCTAGATTAAAGGGGAGTAAGAACATGAACAGAAAGAATCTAATTTCTATCCTTTCTTTGGTACTTGTACTAGCTATTATTACAACTGGTTGTGCGAGTGGTTCTAAAAATGAAAGTGGCGCAAGTAAAAATGAATTCCGTATGAATTTAGCTACTGAGCCTCCAGCATTAGATCCGGCGCAAGCAACAGATCAAGTATCTTTCACAGTTATTAACGCAATCTATGAAGGTTTAACGATTGTTGACGAAAATGGTGATGTTCAACCAGGCGTTGCTGAAAAATGGGATATCTCGCCAGATGGTAAAACATATACATTTACAATTCGTCCAGAAGCTAAATGGGGAAATGGCGATGCTGTAACGGCTAACGATTTCGAATTTTCTTGGAAACGTGCGCTTAATCCTGAGCTAGTTCCTGAACCTTCTCAATACGCATACCAAATGTACTATATTGAGGGTGCAGAAGCTTACAACACAGGTAAAGGTTCTGCTGACGATGTAGCTGTTAAAGCAACAGACGAGCATACTCTTGTTGTAACTCTAACTAACTCAATACCATATTTTGAATCATTGCTTTCTACTGCTATCTACTTCCCAGTTCACTCTTCTGTAACTGAGAATGAAGCCTTTGCTGCAGCGGCTGACACGATGATTACTAACGGTCCATTTACAATGACAGAATGGAAACGTAATACATCGATTGTTCTTGAGCCAAACGAAAATTATTATGCTCGTAATGATATTAAATTCGCAAAAGTATCCATGACGATCGTTAATGATCCAAGTTCAGAGCTTAATATGTATAAAACAGGTAAATTAGATTATGCTGGACACCCAACAGGTACACTTCCAACTGAACAATATGCAACACTAGCGAAAGAATATCCGAACGATTTCAATATTAAAGGAACTGCAAGCTTGTATTACTTCATCATAAATACAACGGCAGAACCTTTCAACAATGCGAAAATTCGCCAAGCATTATCTATGGCGATCAGTCGTACTGATCTGACTGAAAAAGTAACACTTGGTGGTCAAATTCCTGCATTTGGACTAGTGCCTCCAGGTATTAAAGGCGTTGAAGGCGAGTTCCGCAGTGAATTCAAAGACGATTACTTCCAAGAAAATGTTGAAGAAGCAAAAGTTTTACTTGCTGAAGGACTTGCAGAAGAAGGTTGGACAGAACTTCCTGCGTTTACACTGAAATTTAACACAGATGCTACTCATCAAAAAGTTGCTGAAGCAGTGGTTGATATGTGGCGTTCAAATCTAGGTATTGATGCTCAAATCGGAAACGAAGAATGGGGCGTATTCTTAGATAATCGTACAGCAATGAACTACCAAATCGAACGTTCTGGTTGGGGAGCAGACTACAATGATCCGATTTCATTCGTAGGTCTATTCACTTCTAATGGCGGTAATAACAACACGGGTTATGCTAATCCAGAATACGATGCTTTAATTGCTGAAATTAATGCTACTGCTGATCAAAAGGCTCGTATGGAATTAATGGCTAAAGCAGAAAAAATGTTAATTGATTCACATTCAATTATGCCACTTTACTATTACAGCTCTGTGCATATGATGAGACCTGATGTAAAAGGTGTGTATGTTGACTTTAAAGGTGATGTTAACTATACGCGTGGGTACTACGAACAAGAACAAGTACAAGAATAGGGTTCAGAGATACTTCTGAAAACTTACTTTTGAGCTTGGATTAATAATACAAGTCGGGGGGGATATATGCTTCTTTTTCAGCATATATCCTTCTCTTGTAACATGACATTTGGGAGGTGTGACATAAGTTGGTCCGCTATATTATACAGAAGATAATGTACATGCTCTTGTCTATATTCGTTTTAGCTTCATCGACGTTCTTCTTAATGAAGGCGATACCGGGTAATCCGTTTCAGTCGGAGAAAAATATTCCTGATGCCATTAAACAAAAGTTGATGGAGAAGTACGGATTTGATAAACCGATATGGGAGCAATACCTGAATTATATGAACAACCTGCTGCATCTTGATCTTGGTACATCAATGAAACAGCAATATACAACAGTAGAATCTGTTATTGTAAGAGGTTTTGGATATTCAATGCAGCTTGGCTTATGGGCTATCCTTGTATCTATTGCTGCAGGATTGCTTCTTGGTCTTATTGCTGCTCTAAATCATCGTAAATTTCTTGATGGTTTCACCATCTTTATCGCTGTATTAGGTGTATCTATACCTAACTTTGTTGTAGCTGCCGGATTAGCGCATATATTCGGTGTTGAATTACAATGGTTTAACGTAACGGGGCTAAATGGTCCTATGGACTACGTGTTGCCTGTTATCGCTTTATCATTCCTACCGACAGCGTTTATTGCGAGGCTTACTCGTTCGAGTATGCTTGAGGTTTTATCGGCAGATTATATTAAAACGGCCAAATCTAAAGGTTTATCAGGAAAAGTTATTCTTGTGCGTCATGCCTTGAGAAATGCAATTTTGCCAGTTGTTACTTATGTCGGTCCGATGACTGCTAACATTATTACAGGGTCTGTTATTGTAGAACAGATATTCGGAATCGGTGGTCTAGGTAAGGACTTTGTTAATAGTATTACAAATCGTGACTACACGTTAATTATGGGACTTACGATTTTTTATGCGGTTATTCTGATGCTTGCGCGCTTAATTACAGATATCGCCTACGGCTTTGTTGATCCACGTATTAAGTTAGCAAGAGGCAAAGGAGGATCGTAATGTCAGATCAAACGTTAACTAAGAAAGATTTTGCAAAGCTAGGGAAGAATAAAGTTTCTTCTGATCTAGTTGTGCGTGAAAGTATATCAGCTTGGAAAGATGCTTGGATTCGTCTGAAAGAAAACAAGCTTGCTATGATAAGTTTAGTCATTTTAATAGT
>DXHF01000351.1 GCA_019113605.1 Candidatus Paenibacillus intestinavium | reverse complement strand
TTTCACGTCTATTAGCTCCTGTTGAATAAATGACATAGAGTTACTTTTGAAACACTCAAGTATACATTATACTGCAAAAGCTATTTGTAATGCCTTGAAATTTTTAACTATCAGCGATAAAATTTAACTTGATAGCATTAGTATGCACCGAAAAGAACAGCATAATGTGATATAGTATGAAGAAGACATAATAAGAAAGAAAAGTGGGATACAGATGATTGTCATTAAAACAATGGAAGAAATTATGAAGATGAAGCAAGCAGGAGAGATTCTTGCTGCTTGTCATAAAGAAATAGCAAAAATGATTAAACCAGGTATAAATACGATGGAAATTGATAAATTCGCTGAAAAATTTATGCTCGATCATGGAGCTACTCCAGAACAAAAGGGATATCATGGCTATCCGTTCGCAACATGTGCATCTGTTAACGATGTGATCTGCCACGGTTTTCCTAGCAAGGAAATGATTCTGAAGGACGGCGATATTGTAACAATTGATATGGTTGTCAATCTTAATGGTTGGTTAGCAGATTCTGCATGGTCGTACGGTGTAGGTCAAGTTACTCCTCACACACAAAAATTACTAGATGTCACCAAGGAATCTATGTATAAAGGAATTGAGAAAGCTGTTATCGGTAACCGAATTGGCGATATTTCCAATGCGATTCAAGTATATGCTGAGGCTGAGGGCTTCTCGGTTGTACGTGACTTTATTGGTCATGGTATCGGCTCTGAGATGCATGAAGAACCACAAGTTCCTCATTATGGACCAGCAGGTAGAGGTACACGCTTGAAAGAAGGTATGGTACTTACGATAGAACCTATGCTCAATGTAGGAAAATATCATGCTAAAGTAGATGCTGATGGATGGACCGCAAGAACGACAGATGGTAGCTTATCCGCTCAATACGAGCATACCCTTGCTATTACAGCTGATGGACCGTTACTAATTACACAACAAACCTAATAAAATGCCCGAGCATACTATGCGATTCCATCATGCATTGATCTGCTCGGGCATTCTTCAGTTTAGGTGAATGTACAAATTATAGCTATAGAGTATAAATACGAGGTGCCTATGTTACAACCATTTTTACTACAATATAAAGATTTGGTACAACTGAATGATGTTCAGCAAAAAGCAGTCGAGCATTTTCAAGGTCCAATATTACTGCTAGCATCACCAGGATCAGGAAAGACGACGACCATTATTATGAGAATAGGCTATCTTGTTAGCTACCATAAAGTTCAAGCTGATCAAATTATTGCGGTTAGCTTCAGTAAAGCATCCGCTCGTGATATGAGTTTACGCTATGAACGGTTTTTCCCAGAGCTTCCGAAAGTGAAATTTTCCACAATCCACAGTCTTGCATTTGAAATTGTAATACAAGGATTGCGGAAGCGAGGAATAATGTATGAAGTAATCGATGGTTATGACAACAATTCAACTGAACAAGTAGATGCACAAGAAATTAGACTTCATAAAAATATAATATTACGACAACTGTATGAAAAGTTATTTCATGAAAAACTGAAAGATGAACTGCTGGATGAATTATTGACCTATATTAGCTATGTGAAAAATAAAATGATTCCGCCCGAGCAATGGAGTTCGATCCCTTGTAAAGTGAAGCAAGCGGACGAGTTATTGCGTATGTATGAACAGTTTAAGCAATCACAAGAGAAGTTGTTATTAGATTTCGATGATATGCTCGTCTATGCTGAGAAAACATTACGAGAAGATATGGCGATTCGGAATATGTATAAGCGTAAATATCGTTTTATGTTAACGGATGAAAGTCAGGATACATCGTTAATTCAGCATCATATTATTGCACTACTCGTTGAAGACCATCAAAATCTTTGCGTCGTTGCAGATGATGATCAATCGATATATAGCTGGAGAGGTGCAGAACCGACCTATTTATTATCATTCAAGGAACATTATCAGAACGCTGAAATTTTGTATATGGAGCAAAATTATCGTTCATCACAAGAAATTGTAACGATAGCTAATCAATTTATTAGGAAGAATCATAACCGATATCCGAAGATGATGTTTACTGAAAATGCAGCTCGTGAGCTTATTCAGTTTCATAATTATCCATCTGTACAAGAAGAAATTAATTATATAGCAAGTAGCTTGCAGCAATCTGATCAGTTACAAGAAGTAGCTATACTATATCGTAATCATTACTCCTCTATTATGCTCGTTAATGAGCTTGATCGCAGAGGGATTCCATTCTATATGAAGGATGGAGATGATCGTTTTTTCTCTCATTGGGTCGTTGAAGATATTTTGAATTTTATGAGACTAAGCTATACCGATCGTCGAATGGATATATTTGAGAAGCTTGCGATGAAGATGAATGTATATTTATCCAAACAGCAAATAATGCAATGCAAACAACTGCATGAACAGGAGTCGATATTCGAATTATTGCTTACTAAAGTGACGTTGAATGACTACCAGCCTGAACTCATTATTCGTGCTCAGCAAACCATTCAATCACTTCGAGATATGAGTCCTGTTGAGGCGATTGGGCGGATCCGCAATGATCTAGGCTATGATAAAGCAATTATTGGATTATGTGAACGGTTAGGTTTCCGCAAGGAGTATTTACTAAGTATCCTTAATAGCTTAGAGGGAATTGCTGAAGGTCAACATTCATTAGAACAATTCGCACAGAGATTGAAGCAACTTGAGCAAGCTCAAAAACAAGCGAAAAACAAAAAGCGAGAAGCAGTTGTAACCTTGTCTACGCTACATAGCGCAAAGGGGTTAGAATTCAATGTTGTCTATATGATGGATCTAGTCCAGCAGGTAATTCCATCGCGTACGGATCAGGACAGTAGGGAGTTAATGGAAGAAGCGACTAGGCTGTTCTATGTAGGGATGACGAGGGCAAGACATAGCTTGCATTTGATAACGGTACAACAGTGGCAAAATGAGCGAGCGAAGGAATCAGAGTTTGTACAAGCAGTAAAAAGTATTCAAAATTTATTGCCGATGATGTTAGAGCAAACGATGTCAGCGCAAATTCAGCAAAAGCTTGATCATATTGTCGATCATCAGTCGTCAACGATAACACAATTTAGTACTGCCAGCAAAGTGAAAGCTATAAATACGAACGCAATTAAAGATGCGAATGCACTAGTCGTTGGAATTAAGATTACCCACGAACAATTCGGTGACGGTATTATTGAAGACGTACAGTCCACCAAAATTAAAATCGATTTTGTGGAGCACGGATTGAAAACATTACAAGTTGAGATGTGTATTACGCAAGGATTGTTAGAATTAAAGCGGTAAATGAATAAGTAGGATGGAATCAGTAATGCAATGGTTCAATTGCCTGGAATGATGACCGGGATGATTATTGCAGGGGTAAGTCCAATCGAAGCGGTTAAGTATCAGTTATTGATTTTATTAATCAAGCAAGCACATTCCAATACCGAGCTTAAGAGGATGAATATTACTCCTCTAAGTTCGGTATTTTTTAATTCCATATCGTTATTGCGCTGCGCCTAACTGCTTATTTATTACCTTTCAGTAAGAAGAATTCGCATATTTGGCGAGAGTGATATGTAATATCGCCAACGGATGCCTGAGTTACGATCTTCTGATCATCAAAGCGTACAATGATCGCTCTGTTATCAATGATCTGATTATCTTGAAAAACACGAATTTTTTTTTCTTTGTCTAATGCCTCTTGAAAATCAACATCAGACATTAAGCGGTATAGTAAGGACATATTTCCTCCATCTTGTTCGTTGATTATTCCATTATATAGACAATCACAATCAATTGGAATGAGAAAGCGATCAATAAGGGAAAAGTAAATTTATTTTAATGGTGTTATGCTATTACAAACGGTGGCGGTGACGCTGCGAGAACAATCCATAAGTTTTAGGGGGAGATTAGATGAAGTTTTCAGTATTCACTGTAATGATGCCCGATTGTAATATAGAGAAGACGGTACAGCTACTTCGCGATAATCAATATGATGGAGTAGAGTGGAGATTTATTGATCCAGACCAATCAAAATCTAGCGAAGTACCGTCATTTTGGGGAAATAACTATTCTACTGTACCCGCTAGCTCGACTATGGAACAACTGCAGAGTATAGGGGAATTAAGTAAGCAATATGGACTTGAGCAGCCTAATCTTGCCTCTTATATTAAAGTGGGAGATATAGCGGCTACGGAGCAGGCAATGAAGGCTGCTCAATTATTAGGTGCACCATCGATTCGTATTGGAGTACCGTCATATGATGGGACAATTTCATATAAGCAATGTCTTGCTGATGGCAGAAAGTATATCGCTCAAGTACAGGAATTAGCTCAGCAATATAAGGTGAAGGGTTCGATTGAAACGCATCATGGTAATATCGCTTGCAGTGCATCTGCTGCCGTACGTTTAGTTGAAGGCTTTGATCCTAACTGTGTCGGAATAATATACGATCCTGGTAATATGGTGCACGAGGGCTATGAAAATTATCAGATGGGACTCGAAATCATTGGTGATTACTTAACGCATGTTCATGTGAAAAATGCAACGTATAAGTCATTAGCATCAGAGGACCCTACAACTGCCAAGTGGCAAGTGGAATGGAGTGCGATTGATACTGGAGCTGTTCATTGGCCTCGTGTACTGAAGGCATTGAAGGCTATTGGCTATGATGGTTGGTTAAGCATGGAAGATTTCAGCAGCTCTCAATCGACGGGGGGGTTGTTGGGGCATAATATAGCATATATAAAATCTCTACTTTAATAAGGTAGCTCAAAAAGCTGACTTTGATAACGAAGTGTAGCAGGCAGGTTAATCGGCATCGAATATGAAACGAACTTGGGAAGTCCGGGACTCGTGTACCAATTACGTACACTGGAGTGTCCTCCTTCCTCAAGTAGTGTTCCATCTTCTCGGTTCTGAAAGCCTGCTTTTTGAACTTTCATTGGAAAAGGTAGCTCAAAAAGTAGACTTTGATAACGAAGTGAAGCAGGCAGGTTAATCGGCATCGAATATGCCCCCATCGAATAGGAAACTCAGCGAGGACCTTCTTTTTCATTAGTCTAAGGCATAAGAATAATTAGGCTAGTACAAAGGAGGTTCCAATGTGGCGAAATGGGGGAAAAGAGGAATTCTATGGCATGTCACTGAGTTTCTAGCTGCGATTAGTAATTCTTTACAAATTGGTGGGACAACACAATCGAAGGGCTGGAGAAGAAAAAACTCAATAGGTGAGTGGAATACTTCCGGGCAATCACCGAAAATGATGAGCTTTAAGCCAGTAAAGCAATCTGCCAAAATGACAGGCTTAAGAGCCCAGCCCATCAAAATACATGCAAAGAAGCCGAGAAAAAAATGGGGATTTAAAAAAATAACTATTGTAAGTCTCGTTATTATTATGCTGATTACGATTCCTTCTTTTGTGTTTGTGGAACGTAATCTCAGAGGTCCACTTATGACTGTTGCCAAAATAAGAGTGAAGCAGCTCGCGACTCAAGCGATTAACAATGCGATAACAGAACAAGTAACTCAGCAATCACAAACCGAGGAACTTATTGATTGGAAGCTGGATAGTAACGGAAAAGTCTCGGGATTTATGCTCAATTATTCCGAGCATATGAAAATCACATCTGCCACGATTGAGA
Source organism: Candidatus Paenibacillus intestinavium (assembly GCA_019113605.1). Taxonomy (GTDB): domain Bacteria; phylum Bacillota; class Bacilli; order Paenibacillales; family Paenibacillaceae; genus Pristimantibacillus; species Pristimantibacillus intestinavium. Next base: position 7,868 of record DXHF01000351.1, on the reverse strand, counting down.
CGGTTCAAGATGCTCTGTCAGAGCTTCAACATTTCCCGGAGCAAATTCCTATTGGTCATGCATTAAATAGTGCTATTATTTCTAATTATGGACCTAAAATTCCTGTTACATTTGAACCAATGGGAGCTGTAAAGGTGGAATTAAATACAAGAGAGAAAAATGCCGCCATTAATATGGTGCTTGTTGAAGTCTACATAAAGGTTATTACGGAAATTTCAATTATTATTCCATTTGATACTGATCCGGAATTAGTAGAGGCTGAAATTCCTATTTCTTACTTGCTAGTTGTAGGCGATGTACCTATGTATTATTACGATAGTACGGGCAAGCCTGTTGGTGATACAGCACCAGAAGCACCAAATATTTCAGTGCCTTTACAAAAAGGTGAAGGTATTTCCAGTGGGGGCATGGAACAACAGTCACCGCCTACATTAGATGAAAGTGCTGTAGAAGTTCCGTAACACTTCAACTCGCATAGTATTTTGAAAAAGCGTAAGAAACTTGTGCCTAAGGGCGAAGTCTCTTACGCTCTTCATTTTCCCAACGCTTTAAGTTCGGGTATGGATCAAATGCCCATTCAATGTAACCTCGGTCAGTATAAATTCCATAATGTAAATGTGGTGGGAATTTTCCAGAAGTACCCGGTTTACCATAGCCAGAGCTGCCGACCCAGCCAATAACTTCACCGGGAGAGACGACTTGACCAATCGCTAGATCTTTCGAAAACCCTTGTAAATGCGCGTAGTAATGATAATGATTGTTAAGATCGCGAATACCAATGCGCCAGCCACCATAGCGATTCCAACCTTTAATCTCTACGATACCATAACATGTACTTTTCACATTCACACCATATCCTGCAAATAGATCAGTACCTTCATGGATACGTTTACCTCCCCAGCCTCGCCCTGCACCCCAAGTATCGCGGTAGGAATAGACAGAACGCAGTGGTAACGGAAAAGCATGTTCGAATAGATCAAGCTTATTATATTGACTGTAAATTTGTTCGAATTGTTGAATTCGTTGAACTGCTCTACTATTTTCGTAATAATTCCATAAGCCAATCGACAACGCTTCATCTGAAGTTCCAGTTGCACTCACTGCATGAAGAACTGAATACAATAGATCAGAATCATCATTTCTGGAGACGATATTGTCACTATTGCCATCTTTACCAATCCCATCAAACCATTGAATGGAGTTAGGGTGCTGATCGTTTGAATCGGGATTCAGCGTGCCGACCCATTGATGTTCCTCGATATATATGCCAACATCTTCTCCAAGCTTTGGCCTAGCTTTTGGACGTGCTTTGGACATTGTCCGTTCGTATTGATCGATGGCTGCAATCCATTGCCATCTCATATTTGTGAGCAAGGACATACTTTCGTAAAGCTGCATCCGCTCATCAAATAGTTGGGCTGCTGGTTTCTTTTCTGGCTCAACAGCATAAGTAGAAAATGCCGGAAGAGAAGCATAACTAAGCAGGAAGATGATTACAATAAAGGTTAATCTGCGAATTGTGAACAATGTGATCATCCTTTCAAGGATTGGTTACTATATATTGTTCTCGAAAGTGCAGAAAAATATCCGAGTGTAAAGTAGTTGTATTGGAATTGGGTCTATTTATTTCAAAAAATATGATATAATAATGTCAATGTCGTCAACAGAAAAGTAATTGAAAGCAGGTACCCTTCAATGAAACAACGTGAAAAGCTTGAAAAGCCAGATTGGCTTCGCATTAAATTAACTACGGGTGGAAATTACTCAGAGATTAAAGATATGATGCGTACTAAGACGCTACATACCGTTTGTGAAGAAGCGCGTTGCCCTAATATATATGAATGTTGGACAAATCGTACGGCAACGTTTATGATTTTGGGAGATATTTGCACCCGTGCATGTCGTTTTTGCGCCGTTAATACAGGGATGCCGACTGAGCTCGATCTTGAAGAGCCAGAACGTGTAGCTGAAGCGGCACAGCAGATGGACTTGCGCCATTGTGTCGTTACATCTGTTGCTCGTGACGATCTTGCTGACGGTGGTGCTATGATTTTTGCAGAGACGATTCGTGCGCTACGTAAGAGATTACCGTTCTGCCGTGTTGAGGTACTTATACCAGACTTCATGGGGAATAGGGATGCTCTGCAAGTTGTAATGGATGCAAATCCTGATATATTAAATCACAATATTGAAACGGTTTCTCGTCTTTCGGATCGCGTGCGTGCGAAGGCGAAATATGAGCGTTCACTTGAACTACTGCGTCGTGCCAAAGAAATGAAGCCTAAAATTCCTACTAAATCAAGCATTATGCTTGGTGTTGGGGAAGAATGGGATGAAATATTGGAAGCGATGGACGATTTACGTGCAGTAGATTGTAATATATTGACACTAGGGCAATATTTACAGCCTACTCCAAAACATTTACAAATTGATCGTTACGTTCACCCCGATGAATTTGCAAAATTGAAGCAAGAAGGACTAAGTCGTGGATTCCGTCATGTTGAGTCTGGGCCACTAGTTCGTAGCTCTTATCATGCACATGAACAAACTGATTCTGCACACGCCGCAATCGAAGCAGAAACACAAATAAAGACTATGACAGAATTAGCCGATCAGGTACAAACGCCATCAACAGGCGCGTGCTCTAGTATGCTGATCTAAAGCTAGAGAGAGGTGCTGCAATGGCTTTAATTCATATCACAGGAAAATCATATGAATTAATTATCGTAAATCGTAACGGATGGAATGTCGAAGCTTTTCGTAATCGATATAGCGAAGTATTAGAACGGTATGATTATATCGTTGGAGATTGGGGCTATAATCAGCTTAGACTTAAAGGCTTTTTCAAAGACGGTCATCCAAAAGCAACAAAAGATTCTACGTTCTCCTATGCTACAGATTACATCAATGAATATTGTAATTTTGGTTGTGCATACTTTGTTTTAGAGAAAAAAATAGATGTATCAACTGAAAGAAATGACGAAGATATTTATATTGATGAATTAGAAATTATTTCCGATGAGCCTATTAGTACTGAAGAGAAATCGACAACAGAAACAGAGGGGGAACCTTCTAATCAAGAGCACAGAAAGAAATCAACCCAGAAATCGAATAATGGTGTTGAAAAATATTTTGAAAAGTCGAATGACAAAAATAAGCAACGGAATAGTAACCGACAAACTTCAAAAGTGCAAGTCGAAGATACTACAGGTGGAAAGACTGAAAGCAAGAAGGAAGGCCGCCCTGACGGTAAACAAAAACGTAAAGAGCATTACTACCGTAAAGGGAACCGTTCTCAAGACAAAAGAGTGAAGGCAAATAAATCGCAGTCGGAGCAGTTATCGACGGTAATTGAATAAAGCAAAGAGCTGTAGTAATTAGTTAGGATTGTATATCAATCTTACTAATTATTACAGCTCTTATTTATTATTCATGTAATGGAGTCAATTCCGATAAAAGCATTACGAACTCGATTCCAGAAAGGGAATGGACGGTAACGAGCAAATTGAACTTTTTGATCGGATACGCCGCATTTGATGGAAACAACATCATCAAACATCGTACTAACATGATCAACACTTATTTGAACTCGTTGCTGCTTCATACTAATAATATCGCAATAATGATGCTTAGGTAATAATACAGAAGAACCCAATGTTCGATAAACGAGATTATTGATCGATGCAAGTTCGGTAATTTGTAACGTTTCAATAGACGGATGGACAATAGTTCCACCTAAGCTTTTGTTATATGCAGTACTACCTGAAGGGGTAGAAATAACAATGCCGTCACCACGAAACATTTCAAATTGCTCGCCATTAATGTTTACTTGTGCAACCATCGTATTATCTACACTTTTTAGTGTGAATTCATTAAGTGCGGAATAATGATAGGTGCCGGACTTTGTTACAAGTTCAATATTAGCGATCGGATATTTTACAATAGTAGGTTCTATCGTACACATTTTCTCTAATAAAAGCTCTAATTCATCTGCTTTCCAATCCGCATAGAAACCCAGATGGCCAGTATGAACACCTACGAAAGAAATATGATCAATTTGTGAGATATATTTATGGAAGGCTTTCAATAAAGTGCCATCTCCACCGATCGAGATGACAATATCGGGCTCTTGTTGATTTTGCTGAAGACCTCTATTGTTGGCATGTTGTATAAATTGATTAGCTAGTTGTTTCGATAGTGTATCTCCACGGTCAATAACAGCGTATTTCAAAATGATAAACCCCTTTGCAAGTTCCTTATTCTCTATTGAGCATAGCCGAAATATGCAGTTTGTTCAAGCATGGATCAAACTGCCGGACCAAGCCAACCCCAAAGCATATAGAGAACGATAACTGAAAGTATAGCATGAATAAATCGTGCCAACAAAAAAGGCGCATAACGGATAGAGGTATGACTAAGTAAACTGGCAACTTGAGCATGCACAGAAAATCCACCCCATGAAAGAATAGCGACGGCAATGGCAGCTTGATGCTGAAGCGATAAGCTGATTAAGCTTGCTTGCTGAGCACCAAGCGTAACTTCAAATAATCCAGGAACGATGGCCTCCGCGGCACTTTCAGAAATACCTAACCATTGAAAACATTGTTGCAGTGTAATAATAAGGAGATGCAGAATACGGCCTTCAGTGAGCAGGGCAAGTACAACGGAAAAGAATACGACAAGTCCACCAACGACAATCATAAGCTTAATAGCAGATTGAATAGCTTGCTGCAAAATGATTGAGAAGGAACGTCCATCCAAAAGGCGAGCTTGATGCATCGCTTGCAGCGCAGCATAGAGTTTAGATTGTTTATAATTGGAAATACTAGATAGTGAGGCTTGTGACTCTAAATGTTGTTGCTCTTGTTTTTCTGCCTTAGCATCGTGAAATCTCATTAACAAGCCTATTAGAAATGCAGCACTATAATGTGAAGCTGCTAGAATGAGCGCAAGCTCGCTATTATGAAAAAAACCTATGGATACAGCACCGATCAGAAATATAGGATCAGATGATGTTGTAAAAGCGACTAGACGCTCCCCTTCACGACGGTTTAATAAACCTTGATCCCATAATTGAGCAGTTATACGAGCACCAACAGGATAACCAGAGATATAGCCTAATGTAATAACAAATCCACCGATACCAGGCAAACGAAATAGTGGACGCATAAATGGATCAAGGATTTTTCCGAAAAAGTGGACGAGTCCAAAGCCGATCATTAATTCGGAAAAAACAAAAAATGGGAATAAGGCAGGGAAGAGTACTTCCCACCAAATGGATACACCTCTCAGTGCGGAATCAAGCGTTGTTGTAGGAAAAACAATCATAAAAATAAGTACTATAGTAGCCAAATAGGCTGTAATTGATAGAGGATGAAGCATAGATTTGATCATTAGTTGTCATCCTAACTCTTTATATTTTGTTATTAGTTGATGTATATGAACAGACGTGTACAAGCATAACAAAAAAGAAATATAAATATTTAGAAAACGATTACATTTTTGGAGTGATACTGCATACAATGTGATATAATGATAGTAAGAGAATAGTGAGATAATGGAGTGATAATTATGAGCATTCTTGCAGGAATTCTTGTATGTTCCTTTGTGTATGTAATCAGAGAAGCAATATCCACACCAGCTAATTCGAAGGACTATGATTACAAGTAGTTGATCCATATACGTACCGCCAATATACTTGGCGGTTTTTTGCCTTATCTTCACGAGGAAATTTTATTATAATATGCTATAATTGTTGTAATTCAATAATGGAGTTGATGGAAATGGCCAATGAAAGTACATACAGTTTGATGGGTGGCGCGGAAACGATCCGCAATATTGTACAAGCATTTTATCCGAAGGTGTTAGCTCACCCTGATCTAAGTCCATTGTTCCCAACTGATATAAATCCCGTAATGGAGAAGCAATATATGTTTTTGACGCAGTTTTTTGGCGGACCTGACTTGTACACAACAGAGGTTGGGCATCCAATGATGCGTGCTAGACATTTACCATTCGAAATTAACGAGACAAGGGCACAGGCTTGGTTACAATGTATGAGAGAAGCATTGACTGAGGTTGATTTATCTGAGGAATTACAGGCATTTGTATTAGAACGATTATCTGGACCTGCATATCATTTTATTAACACATCGGAGTAGTTGAAGAAATGATTTATCGTGCATTTAGTAATTACATCTAGACATTCACAAAAAGTTTTGGGAGGTAGAAGAATGGATCCATTATATCTTTCTAATGCGGATTGTCCATGCTGTGCTACAAATTTTCAAATTACTAGGGTAAGACCTAGCTTCAAAAACCCGAATCGTTCAGATTCAGATTTTTGCGGATATTACAGAAATAATATCAATCCAGATTTTTATGTTGTGCGTATATGTCCTGCATGCGGATATTCATTTTCAGAAAATGGAGTTACAAAATTATCTGATAAAGAAAAACAGGTTTACTATAATGAAATCGGTAAACACTGGGTTTCAGAATATTTCCACGGTGAACGTACAATTGAGCAGGCGTTAACAGCATATAAGCGTGCATTAATGATTGCTCAACTTATGAAAGCGGAGAATCGGCTAGTTGCTGGTTTATTGCATCATATAGCTTGGTTATATCGTTATATGGAGCAAGAGTCTGAAGAGCAAAGGTTTTTGAAATTTGCGCTAGACAAATACATTGTTGTATATGAAAACGAAGCTAATAGTGAGAAAAATGCTAAATTATTATATATTATTGGTGAGTTGAACAAACGAACAGGGAACTTTAGCGAAGCAGTGAAATGGTTTTCACGCGTCGTAAACGATAAATCAATTATGGATGCTGGAATGATCAGAGCATGTCGTGAACAGTGGAAAGAAATCGGAGAAATATTAGCCGAGCAGCGAGAGCAAAATTTATCTTAATAAAAAGCACAGAGTAGGGAGCCTACTCTGTGCTTTTTGAACTTCCCCCTACTAGAGGAAGCTTCTTACTTTGCTGTCGGCTAATAAATAATCATCATCCATATCAATAATTTGCAGCTTGGCATAGCAGCAAGGGAAAACAAGATGTTTTTTCTTACCAGACTTTATTTCGCCGATCTCCCGTTGCTTTAACGGAAGTAATACTTGAGAGGCATCGCAAAAAGGACAATGGTCTACATAGAAATCTTTCATAATTCGTTCATAAGGCCAAGTATTTTCGAAAGGAATCATTAATCTAACTCCTTGGTATTGTGTTGATCTTGTTCAGCTTTTTGTTCTTGCTGCGCGAGTTCAGCAAGTTTCTGTAATACAATATGACGCGGCGTATGAACAAGTTGTGAAACGGGAATACCAAGTTGTTGAGCCAGCTTCATCGCCGTTTCAGCGGATAGTTGTTTGAGCATGGTGCTGCACCTCCAGTTTCGTTATACTTATGTTATACACTTACAGCTATATAGATGGCAAATACAAGTTTTCAATGATAGGAGCAATGATAATGAAATATACGTTGAAATGGGAATTAGATTCCATCTATGAAGGTGGATCTCAATCCGCACAGTTGAAGCAGGAAATAGTGAATACAGACGCTTTAATTAAGCGATTACATCTAGATTTATCAAATAGCCAAGCCGATCAAATTGAACAAATTATTAATCAGACCGATATTGTACAGCAAATACTGCTAAATGTGCGTCAGATGGACTCCTTCGTATCATGCCTAATGGCGCAGGATATGTTCGATAAGCAGGCGGTCGCCTTATTAGATCGAGTGAAAAATTTGAATGCTGCGTTTACTGCCGTGCTTACGAAGTTCGATAATAATCTGCGAAGCATAAATGATGAGCAATGGGAGAGATATTTATCACAGCCAGCTTTGCAGCCAATCGCTTA
>DXHF01000350.1 GCA_019113605.1 Candidatus Paenibacillus intestinavium | reverse complement strand
GGACGCATTTATGATGAGTCCAAAAATCGTCCATTGTATATCGTGCGAGAAGTGGTTTCCCAAGAGAATACAACTCCATCCACCGGGAATCGTAATATGGAGAGAAGTGAGTCAGATGAATGATAAAGAACAAGCTGCAGTAAGAGCGACGGATACGTCTGCTAAGTCCAATCGTCGAAAATCAGTGAAGCAATTCATCATATTCGCAATCGTTGGTGTTAGTAATACAGCCGTCGATTTTATTATTTTTTGGCTACTTATTCAGCTATCTGTGCATTACATTATTGCTAATATAGTCGCCTATAGTATGGGGATGCTGAATAGCTATATTTGGAATAATGCTATTACATTTCGAAGTAACGATCGTCATCGTGACATCATTGCCGTCAAGCGAATGATCAGGTTTATCATTTGGAATGGGTGTATGCTGTTGGTGTCAAGTATGCTTATCTATGCTGTTATCGAGTTTGCACAATGGCATGCCCTTATAAGTAAATTAGTGGTTACGATAGTTATTCTTATGATCCAATTTATCGGTAGTAAGAAATGGGTATTCAAGGATCGCCGCGAAAACTAATCGGAGTTCGCTTCGAGAACCAATCACTGTTCCGATCGGAGTCCGCTCCAAGAACCAATCACTGTTCCGATCGGAGTTCGCTCCAAGAACCAATCACTGTTCCGATCGCCGTTGTCCTCGGATTTATTGTAATGGGAATAGTGGTATAAATCCGAGGACAAAAACGAACGCTATCGCTTCTCCACTAGTGATTAGTTCTCTCCGCTTGAGCATAGGAGAATGATTAGTTCTCTTCGCTGTGGGGTGGAGTGAAAGGTAAGGAACATGGTTACTTTGCTTTGTTTCGCTTTGTAGTGTGGGTTTTGGAGCGAACAAGGTAACTAATTGCTTTATTTTGACTCGTTGTGCGGATATGAGGCTAACAAGGCAACTATTTGCTTTGTATTTGCTTTGTAGTATGGGTTTTGGAACAAACAAGTTAACTTTTTTCTTTGTTCTACTCGTTGTGTGAGGTATGGTGCAAACAAAGCAACTTTTTGCTTTAATTCACAATGATGTAATGGATATGAGCGCCTATTTTTCTAACATAGGTCACCAACCTCTAGGTACTTACATATGATATGTTGACTGTATCCCTTGACCTTGGTATTACACAAAACCCTGGCAAGGAGGGGTGAAACACATTGAAGCAAAACGACCACAAAAGCAAATTTTTACTAACGAATCGTGAGCGAGAAGTATTCGAATTACTTGTCCAAGACAAAACAACTAGAGATATCGCTCAGCAGCTTTTCATTAGTGAAAAAACCGTGAGGAACCACATCTCCAATGTTATGCAGAAATTGAATGTAAAAGGTCGTTCGCAAGCAGTTGTTGAGTTAATTAAGATGGGAGAACTTCAGATATAGTCATGAAGCAATCACATACTCTATATAGCTCAAATGATATGCAATGTGAAGGAGCAGATGGAAAGGCAGTATGATGTTATTATGAAAATAATAACAGCTTACTGTCTATTTTTTCTGTTGTTTGCTCCTTCCCACATATGCTATAGCGGAGAGAACTAATTGCTGGTGGAAAAGTGAAACGGTCGTTTTTGTCCTCGGATTTATACCGCAATTACCTATTCAATAAATCCGAGGACAACGGCGATTGGAACAGCAATTGGTTCTTGGAGCACCCCGATTGGAACAGCAATTGGTTCTCGTAGCGCCCCGCTGGAAAAAGTCAATTTTCCTATAATTTTCACTGTGAAAATAATGTTTTTAAGGAATTTTTTTGTGAAAACACCCGTTGACATATTTCTGTGTTAAAATAAGATGGCATTTGGAATGTTATTCTAGTTTTATATATGGAATTTAGGAGAGTAGTTATGCAACGGAATGTTTGGTATATGGCAATTAGCACGATAGTGTTGCTCGTTATTATTAATAATTGTGTGTATTTTTTTATTACTAGAAACATGCTCGTGGATCAGCTAGATAAGGAGTTGCAAGTTCTTGGTAAGCAGATTGAAAGTTCAGTTGAACAGACACGAATGGGATCGCAAATGTTCGAGGATCAGATTGGAAGAGAGTTAAGAAGTGCGTCGATTGCTGCGAAATATGCTTTGAATAGTGATGTTGAACAAGTATCCAACGGACGGCTTACGGAGTTGGCGAAGGAACTAAATATTGAGCATATTACTTTACTTAAAAAGCAAGATAATAAAGATATAGTATTATATCGCTCCTCTGATCCAACGCAATTGATGAAGAGTACGCGTGAATGGGAACCATGGTTTAGAATTTTTCAAGAGCTATATGAGATGAAGGGGATTAGTCATGAGTGGGTAGGAATGACCTTGCCTTTCTTCTGGTCAGGACCTTATGAGGTTGCTTCCACTGATTATGAAAAAATATATAAATGGGGATATTTCTATGATGGTACGACAAACTATATGATTGATCCTTACGTTGATTATGAAGTACTTGCAAAATATAATCAGGAAACAGGATTAGATCGTTTGTTTGAAAATTTGAAAGCAGCCAATAATTCCATCTTAGAAATAAATATTGTTAACCCTGACACATTCCCTAATGATAGTGTAACAGTAAATAAAGATGGTTCGATTCGCGAGCATGTAGTACAGCGACCGGTGCTGTATGGAAGCTATCAATATGAATCCAGTTATGATGAACAAGATGTGAAAAAAGCATATTTAAACTCGGAAAATGTAAGTCGAGAAGAGAAGTTAGGTAATAGTCATACCTATAAGATGTTCATCCCTGTTGAAGCGACTAATGATAAAATAGCAATAGTGGATGAAGACGGTGATCAAATGAGGGGATATGTGCTTGTTATCGTCTCAGATTACAGTCTAATTCAAGAACAACTTCGTGAAAGCATTGTCCGTGTAGCATTAATAACGATTATGGTTACTGCTATTATGCTTCCTATTGTTATAACAGTGATGAGATATTTCCGAAGATTACGTGACCAGGCTGTACAGGTTGCTCAAGATACATATATAGAAGAAATTAATGCTTTGTTCCAATCGATACGATCTCAACGGCATGATTTCATTAATCAAGTTCAGACGATTCATTCATTAACAAAAATGAAAATGTATGATGAGCTAGAAAAATTTACAGAGGCTATTGCCGGGGAAATACATTATGTTAATGATTTTATTAATATAGGTAATCCAACGGTTGCTGCCCTTGTGAGATCGAAAATTTCACAGGCAGAAGGATACAAAATCGATTTTGTACGTGATGTGAAAGGCGTCAATTTGCATGCTATGGCAGGGAAAACGCTAGATATTAATCGAATTCTAGGAAATCTTATCGATAATGCATTTGATGAAGTGCTTAAGCATCATGAACAGTATCGTAAAGTAATTTTATATGGTCGTGAGCAGGATGGTATGTTATATTTGAAAGTGACAAATTATTGTGCTGACGCCAATGGGACCATCAAAAGCCCGTTATTCGCAATGGGGTTTACCTCCAAAGGCGGCGAGCATCAAGGTCTTGGATTATCTATTGTATCTAATCTGATTAAGCAATATAAGGGTGAGTTAGAAGTATCTGCAGTTGATGAGCATTATATTGAATTTTTGGTTGTAATCCCTGTTTAGTATGCACTTATTTTATAGCTATACATGAGCTGAATTATGCTAATGTATAGCTATTTATTGTATATATGGATAAAATAGTTAGATTAGGCAATCGATTTATAAATGGAATTGAAAAGAATAAGGAAATGATTATAGTTTGAACGTTTTTTTTGATATAATAGATAGAATGGACAGATTGAAGTAGAAAGCAG
>DXHF01000031.1 GCA_019113605.1 Candidatus Paenibacillus intestinavium | reverse complement strand
AAATCAGGTGGAAGTAGCTTTTGAACATGAAGCCTTTGTTAATGCATTGAAATGGTTAACGTTCAGCCAAGCGAAAGAGCAGCTCGACCAATATTTTAACGACGTGAAAAAGACACAAGCATTAGACGAATACTCGTTGAAACGGTTTATCCAACATATTATTTATACGGTGATGAGTAATCTTGAGCATCTGAAATTACCATTTACCGAGCAAAGTTCGGAAAAGCTTATATGGTTCAAAAAAATTGATCTAGCAACGACAATCGATGAACTTGAGCAAACGATGACGTTATTTATGGGGATGGTACAAGATCAGTTCAACGAACATAATGAGCATAATGAAGTGAATTTGCTTAATCAAATTATTGATTATATCCATGCTAATTATGATCAAGATATTTCCCTATCTGAGTTGGCGGAAAAATTTCATATGAATTATAGTTATTTGTCATGGTATTTCAAACATCGTACAAACGAGAATATGACGGCTTATATTAATAAATTACGAATCGAGAAGGCAAAGGAATTACTGAAATATAATGAAGATACAATCTCACAAATTAGTATGAAAATCGGTTTCTCGGAACATAATTATTTCTCCAAAGTGTTCAAGAAGTTTACAGGGATGACACCTGTTGAATATCGTAACACTCATTCTAAATAAAGGTGATTATATGCCAAGAAGAAACAGTATTTTCATGAAGTTTCTAGCGATTATGCTAGCGGCCACGTTAATTATTTCTGTCGTACTCACGTTAGCAACTTCAAGCATCTCGGAAAAACTTTTGTTGAAGCAAATTACGCAAAATGCGTCAGTTAATATGACACTTGTTCGCGACGAATTACTTAAATACAACGAACAAATAGTCAATACGATGATCCGAATTAATAATAGTGATGCGTTTAAGCAATATTTGACGCAGCCAACAAAGTCAACGCTCGATCAACTGAATATTATTATCAATTTAGGCAGATATATTGATACGTATCAGGACTATCTTAGCCCTGACCAAACTCATTTTATCGTTGCAGGTATCGGAGAGAACAAAGATCGTAATTACTCAAGTAATGCATTGAAATGGGATCGTGTTCCTTAAAATATTATTGACGATTATATGGTCCAAGAAGGACTAGTGCAGCAAAGAATACTATATCATGGTAGCCAAAATCTCTTTGCTGATTCGGTGCCGTATAAACGCTATATATTTGCAACGAAGCCGTTGATGGACACATTTCAAAGACAAATGTACGGTTACGCTATCGTTATTATGAATGAACAGACGATTTTTGAACGATACAGCCCTTATCTATCGGATGGTGCAGAAATTTCACTAGTAACTTCTGCTGGGGATGTGATGTCGAGTAGCGTGCGGGATACTACGAATATGTATCGTCCAGAGTTGCTTGAATATGCGAAAATCGGCGGAGAGCGTGAGGATTATGGATTAATGACCAAGGGTGATATGACTTATATTTCATTCTATATCCCTGAATTCGATGCTTATTTGCTACAAGAAATCGATGGGAATATCGCTTTTGCGCCATTGAAAAAAATTGCTTATCGTATTGCTGAAGTGGTTATCATCGTATTATTGCTAATTATTATATCGGTCTATTTGTTAACACGTAAAATTACGAAGCCACTTTATGAGCTTGTGGACACGATGCAAAATGCGAAGGTAGATTCCTTGCAGAGCCATCCACTCCAGGAAGGTGTAAGCTACGAGATTAAAGTCGTAACGAAAACGTACAACCATCTAGTGAAGGAAATTGATCTCTATACAAATCGCTTAATGGTCGAACAAAATGAGCGTCGCAAGGCAGATCTTAGTGCATTGCAGATGCAAATCAATCCTCATTTCCTATATAATACGTTAACCTCAATTAAATATTTGGCGAAGATGAACCGAATTGATGATGTGGATCGGACGATCACGAGCTTAAGTACGATGCTACAAAATACGATTGGCTCGACGGAAGATATCGTAACCGTAGAGCATGAAATTGAAAATTTGAAGCATTATGTGTATATCAATAAGATTCGTTATGGCGAGCAGGTTGATGTTTTATTTGATATACGTCAAGATTGCATGGATTTGTATATTCCCAAATTAATTATTCAGCCCTTTGTTGAAAATGCATTTTTCCATGCCTTCCCTAGTATGCGCAAAGGTACGATTCATATATTCATTAGACAACAGGCGGATCGTCTCCTAATTGAAGTGTTAGATGATGGTGTTGGTGCGCAAGAAAACAAAGAGCGAATTAAGAAACGTTCCGTGTCTGGTATCGGTATTGATAACGTTCATCATCGGATCGTTTTACTATATGGAACGAAATACGGTGTGGAATTCGAAAGTGCAAGTGGCTATGGGACAGCGGTCAAGATTAGTTTACCGATTATCCAAAACATTAGCGTCGAACAATAAATATTTTTAGTATATAATGATTGTTGTTATTACCTATTACAGCAATTATTCGTAAATTTAGAACTTATATAATGCGGAGGGAATTATGGATCCTAGAACAGAGAAATTTTCAATGCCGGCTGAGTGGACAAGTCACGAGTGCACATTTATTTCATGGCCGATTCAATCATCGATGGTATATCCTGAAACGTACGCTGACGTTTGCGCAGCCTACGCTGAAATTATTATAGCAATGGCAGAATTCGAGCCTGTAACGGTTATTGTAAATGGTGCGGATGAAGCTGCAGTACGAGCTCAAGTAGGAAGCGGTCATAATTTTGCAGTAGATTGCTTAGTTATTGAGCATAATGATGCATGGTTACGTGATAACGGCCCAACCTTTGTTACAACAGCGGACGGCAAGCTTGCTGGTGTCAACTGGGGCTTTAACGCATGGGGCGGCAAATATACACCTTGGGATCTTGATGATGCTGTAGCATCACAAATGATTGGGCATATTGGTGCAATACAATTTGATGCTCCGCTTGTGATGGAGGGTGGCTCTATTCATGTTGACGGCGAAGGTACGTTGCTAACAACGGAAGAATGCTTGTTGAATGTGAATCGTAATCCTGATCTATCTCGTGAGCAAATATTTGAGTTGTTGAAGCAATATGTCAATATAGAAGAAGTTATTTGGTTGAAAAATGGATTAAGTGGTGATGAAACAGACGGTCATATTGATAATATCGCATGCTTCGCAGCGCCAGGGAAAGTCATTATGCAGGTGTGTTATGATCCAGCGGATGATAATTACGCGATTACGCAAGAAAATCTACAAATACTACGTGATGCGGTAGATGCACAAGGTCGTCGATTAGAAATTGTTGAAATCGAGCAACCACCTGCTGTTTATTTGGAGGACTCACGTCTAACATTAAGCTATTTGAATTTCTATTTTGTTAATGGTGGCATTATTTTACCTGTGTTTGGTGGTACAGCAGAAGAGACAGATCGTAAAGCGATAGAAGTGCTAGCGGGATTATATCCAGATCGTCGTATTCGTACGATTAATGGGATGGGGGTTGTGGGTGAGGGTGGTAACGTCCACTGCACAACTCAACAACTTCCATCCGTGAGGTAGCTCAAATTAGTCACTCGTGATCACGATGTAATGCTGACGTAGCGTATTCGACAGCGAATATGCCCTCCATCAAAAGCCTGTGTGTGCTCGTGTACCAATAACGTACACTGTGCTACTCGTTTTTGCTGAAGTGCATCTTCTTGGTGCTGACAAGCGACAATTTGAGCTTTTATTGAAATAGGTAGCTCAAATAATTGCTAGCGAACAATCGAGGAAGTTTTTTGATCGCATGTGAGAACGCTGCGCTACTCACATGCTGGTGATTACATTCACTTCGTGAAGACTATCGTTAGAGAGCACTCGGGGAGTATTTTGGAAGATTAAGCTTTGGTGTAAATATAAATACATTACGAAGGAGAATTGATATGAGAAATGTGAAGGTTGCGGCTACACAGATGAGCTGTGAGGCTACTCGCGAAGAGAATATTGCGAAGGCGGATCGCTTTGTGCGTGAAGCAGCTTCGCAAGGTGCGCAAATTATTTTACTGCAAGAATTATTTGAAACTTATTATTTCTGTCAGAAGGAAAAGGCGGATTATTACGCTTATGCAACGGAGCTAGCGAAAAATCCTGCTATCGTTCATTTCCAACAAGTAGCGAAAGAGCTGCAAGTGGTATTGCCAATAAGCTACTATGAGAAGAAAAATAATGCACGTTATAATTCTGTTGTCATTATTGATGCTGACGGAGAGATTCTTGGTCAATATCGTAAAAGTCATATTCCAGATGGTCCAGGCTATGAAGAGAAGTTCTACTTTAATCCAGGCGATACGGGATTTAAAGTATGGGATACGAAGTATGCGAAGATTGGTGTCGGCATTTGCTGGGATCAATGGTACCCAGAAGCCGCACGTTGTATGGCATTGATGGGCGCAGAAATTCTATTCTACCCTACAGCGATTGGCTCTGAGCCGCAAGATGGCGACATTGATTCCAAGGATCATTGGCAAGTATGTATGCTTGGACATGCAGGCTCTAATCTTATGCCAGTCGTAGCCTCCAATCGTGTCGGCGTGGAAAGTGATGAGGACTCAAGCATTACGTTCTATGGTGCTTCATTTATTGCAGGTCCGCAAGGAAATAAAGTAGCAGAAGCGGGTCGCTCTGAGGAAACGGTACTTGTGGCAGAGTTTGATCTTGATCAAATTGAAACAATGCGAATCGAATGGGGAGTTTTCCGTGATCGTAGACCGGATTTATACAAGATTATCGGCACATATGATGGAGAGCAAACCTTTTTGAAATAGCTTTAATACAATGAGTAGCCTCGAGTGGCCAATCACCACTCGAAGGCTGCTTATTTTTCGTTCGGCGTGCCGAGAGGCACGCATCATCAATTTCGTTTTGGTATCTTTAACTACTGGACGAGGAAGGGAAACAAAGCAAAATTTTGCTCTAAATCGCATAGTAGCAGGGCAGTTGGGCGGTCCTCACATTGAAATATAGTTGCGGACTATGCGCATAAATCCAAGAAGGTTAGATAAGCGTACAGTATGGCATACATGCAGTAGCGAGTGATAAACTATCGAGTTCAAGCACGCATCATATTGAAATAACGATAAATTTTCTGCTGTTTTTGTACATGTTTGCCTTTTGGGCTTTCGGAGAAGCCAAATTCGAAGAACTTCACTTTCTTAATACCGACAAAATTAAATAATGCTTTTCTCATTAATATTTTATGAGCATTATTTAACCATAGTAGCGGATAGAGGGTTGGTCCCTTCATCGTTGAGATGCAAACGACAGATTTCCCCTTTAGTAGTCCTTCCGGCAATAATCCCTTCTTATCACGATAAGCAAACTCTGAAGCAAACAATTGATCGATATACCCTAGCAGCATTGCTGGAGGTCGCCCCCACCAAATCGGATATACCATTACAATTTTATCGGCCCATAATAGCTGCTCTCTATATTTTTCGAGAAGAGGATCTTTGTGCATATCTCTACGACGATGCTCGCTGTCGAAAAATAAGACAGGATTGAATTTTTCTTCATAGAGATCTAGCACACGAATGTCTTGTATGGTCTTGTTTTCCTTAGCGCCCTTTATAACGGCTTCGAATAGTGAATAATTATAGCTTTGATGATTAGGATGAGTATAGATAACGAGCATGTTCATCGGGATACATCTCCTTTAGTTATCAAATGATAATTAAAATGTAGCAT
>DXHF01000349.1 GCA_019113605.1 Candidatus Paenibacillus intestinavium | reverse complement strand
ATTCAATGTAAAATAAATAGCCTTGGGCTTGAAGATAAAGTGTTATTCCTCGGAAAACAAGAAGATGTTGCGCAAATTATTTCATTAGCGGATATTTTACTATTACCATCTGAGAAGGAAAGCTTTGGACTTGTTGCGCTTGAAGCGATGGCTTGTGGTGTTCCGACGATTGGTTCAAATGCTGGTGGTATTCCAGAACTTGTTTCACATGGTGAAACTGGTTTTCTTTCTTCAATTGGCGACGTTAATTCGATGGCTGACAATGCATTACAATTATTGCGTGATGAGAATTTACATGCTCAATTCAAAGCTGCTTGTATTAAGCGTGCGCATGAAGAGTTCTGTAATGACCGTATTACGTATGAATATGAAAGTATTTATTATAAAGTGTTAGGTTTGGAATCGGAAATTGAGCCTCTTCCAGCTGATATATGTCTCTCCTAACACAATAGGTGGTAATGATGAACAATCAATTACAGAAAAGTAACATCCAGCCTGCATTAGTTGAAGCTTGTCTTATATTAGATCAGCTTCAACATGCAGGTTTTACTGCCTATATCGTTGGCGGTGCGGTTCGAGATACACTTGTAAAACGTAATATTTCAGACGTTGATATCGCAACGAGCGCAACTCCAGAACAAGTGATGGCTATTTTTCCGCGTTGTATCCCTACAGGTTTGCAGCATGGGACGGTTACTGTATTACATTATGGACATAGTTATGAAGTGACGACTTATCGTGCAGAGGACCATTACAAGGATCATCGTAGACCAGAGAAGGTAAGCTTTGTAGAAGATATTTATGCAGATTTGGAGCGTCGTGACTTTACGATGAATGCAATGGCGTTAGATCGTAATTTTGTACTGCATGATCCGTTTCAAGGCTATTCTGACCTTATTAATGGACAATTGCGCTGTGTTGGTAAAAGTGATGAGCGGTTTCAAGAGGACGCATTGCGTATGCTGCGAGCGGTACGTTTTTGCACTACGTATGAATTGACACCGCTGCTTTCATTATGGAGAGCTATAGCGAAGCATCGTCCTTTACTAGCTTATATCGCAATGGAAAGAGTCAATTATGAATTGACACGTATGCTTTCGCATCGCTCATTTGTTAGTGGGATACAATTAATGCAACGAAATTCATTGCTGCTACATACGAAAGAACATTTAATAGTTGCTGGCGTGTGGAATGATTTGGAAATCGGGTGTTTTGTTAAGCTGAATGCGGATATACTTACTCATATTGACGCTAGATGGGCAGCGATATTTATCGCCTCAAATCTGACAAGTGCACAAACTGCTAACGATCTTCGGGCGCTTAAATTCTCAAATGATCAGCGAGCAACGATTGTTGGCTGTGTATCTATTAATGAAGCGGTTAGGCAAATGCATTTTGAAGAAGAGCCATTAATGGAACATACTTGGGTAGAACTATTATTAATCCATCACTTAGATCAGCTTGAATTGTGGCTATATCAGCTTGCACCGATTTTTGCGCCAATATTATATGAAAAGTTAGTCGTAATCCATCACTCACTGCGTATCTACTCCGTAAAAGAGCTTTGCATTAGAGGTAATGATCTGATGAAATGGACGGGACAACCAGCGGGGGCTTGGGTAAAGGAACAACTTGCACATATTATGAAGCAGGTTGCAACTGGTCAACTAGAAAATGAACGTGAACAAATTCAAAGTTATGTCAAAGATAAAGTAGAGGGTGAATAGTTATTGCATAAGACGACACAGTCACCATTAACACGAATGCTACTAGAAAATCCAAAGCAGTATGTTTCAGGCGAGATGATTAGTCAGCAGTTAGGAATTAGTCGAACTGCAGTATGGAAGCAGATTAAGAAATTAGAATCGATAGGCTATGAGATTGAGGCTGTAACGAAGCTTGGTTATCGGTTACTTTATTATCCAAAAGCAATTGATCATCTTCAAATTGAGCAGCAGCTGCAAGGGCATCGTCTCGGAAATGTGATCCATCATTATGATGTTGTTGATTCTACTCAAGTGATTGCTAAGCAATTAGCTGAAGAGGGCGCGACTGAAGGGACGGTTGTACTCGCTGAGCAGCAGGTTAAAGGTAAAGGTAGACTAGGCCGTCATTGGCATTCTCCTTACGCCAAAGGGATATGGATGAGCGTGATCTTGCGTCCGCAAATACCAATTCAATTAGCTCCACAATTGACGTTGTTAACGGCAGTTGCGCTTTGTCGTGCAATGCGTACTTATTCCGGATTAGAAATTGGCATCAAATGGCCTAATGATTTGTTATATCAAGGGAAAAAATTAAGTGGAATTTTATTGGAGTCAAGTGCAGAAGATCAAATGTTGAAATATGTCATTGCCGGAATTGGTATAGATGCTAACCTTTCAGCAAATGATTATGATGAACAATTAGCGCTTAAGGCAACTTCTTTACGATTATTGATGGGAAAAGAGATTGATCGTACAGAGCTGATTCAACTGTTTTTGACAGAGTGGGAATTAATAATGGAAATATACGAAAGAAGTGGTTTCCGACCTATTGCAGAGCTATGGGAAGCACATGCGATTTCATTAGGTCAAAAATTGAGCCTTACGACGCCGACGGAAACGTTTATGGGGACTCCTTTGCGACTAACTGATGCAGGCTCTATCATTGTTCAACTTGAGGATGGGACCGAAAAAGAAATATACTCAGCAGAAATGGGCGAGGTAACTTCAAACAGCAGACTTTGATAACGAAGTGGTGCTAACGTAGCTTACTCGACATCGAATATGAAGGGAATTTTCAAAAGTACGGTTCGCATGTACCAACTACGTACACTTGCGCTTCCGCCTTTCAAAAATTAACTCCATCTTCTCGGTTCTGAAAGCCCGCTTTTTGAACTTTTATTTTAAGCCTCGTGCTGAACATTGACCGCTTGTGTACTTGTACCGTACACGTTGCTGGGTTTTGCTTCGTTGTCTATTAGACATCGAGTATGAAAAAACGCTCAATAGCTGCCGTATATTTACGGCAAAACGATTTTCTGATACACTATTCGTACTAGGCGGTATTCTTGGAAGCTGCACTAGAAATTGTGTTAAATTCTAATATAGATTTTAGAATGCACACTCTGCTCAGAGCCTAAAGGACCGAGACAGAAGGAAGCATTACTATTGATGATTTCCTTTTTATGTTTGGGGACCTTTTTAGCGTGGCTAAAAGGTTTTTTTGTGTTAACCAACAATTAAAGGAGCTGAACTTCATGAAAAAAAGATTAACGATTTCTGCTATGGCTAAGATGAAGCAGGAGGGAGATGCTATTTCTGTACTAACAGCGTATGATTATCCCTCGGCTAAGCTTGCAGAGGAAGCGGGAATAGATGTTATATTAGTAGGAGATTCATTGGGAAATGTTGTGCTTGGATATGATACAACGATTCCCGTAACGATAGATGATATTGTATACCATTCCAAAGCGGTTGCGAGAGCGGCTACAAGTACATTTATTGTAGCAGATATGCCGTTCATGACTTATGGAATTAGTAAAGAGCATACATTAATAAATGCTGCCAAAATTATGCAAGAAGGTCATGTGCAGGCTGTTAAGCTAGAAGGCGGCATCGAAATTACGGAGCATGTTAAGGCATTAGTTGGTGCCGGTATTCCTGTAATGGGGCATATCGGGTTAACGCCGCAGGCTGTTCACCAGTTAAGTGGCTATAAAGTGCAAGGTAAGCTTGAAGGCGAAGCGAAGAAGCTACTTGACGATGCCATTGCGCTGCAAGAAGCAGGTGCTTTTGCTATTGTGGTGGAGCTAGTTACTGAGCAAATTGCTACGATTATTGCTCAGACACTCCATATCCCGATCATCGGTATCGGCGCGGGTAGAGGCTGCGATGGTCAAGTTCTTGTGTATCATGATATTTTACAATACTCTTCACCTAATTATCCGAAGAAATTCGTGAAAACTTATGCTAATCTAGGGGAAACAATTCGTAATGCTATTGGGGATTATGTGGCAGATGTGAAATCTCGCCAATTCCCAGAGGAAGAGCATTCTTTTCAATCGCCACAGCAAAATATAGACAATTTATATGGTAACAGAGAGGAATAAAAAGGATGAATATTTGTCGCACGAAGCAACAGCTGAAATTAGCGGTTAGAGAGGCGAAAAAGCAGCAACAATCGATTGGTTTCGTACCAACGATGGGATTTTTACATGAAGGTCATGCGAGCCTGCTACGTGAAGCGAAAGCCGATAATGATGTTGTCGTACTTAGTATATTCGTTAATCCGATGCAATTTGGTCCAAATGAGGATTTGGATCGTTATCCTCGCGATGAGGAAAGAGATATAGCACTTGCGGCATCATGTGGCGTTGATATTGTATTTTTGCCTACTACTGAAGAAATGTACAAGAGAAAACCATTAACGACAATTAAAGTTGAGGAAGTGACGAATCGCTTATGCGGAGCGTCCAGACCAGGACATTTTGATGGTGTTGGCTTAGTCGTTAATAAGCTATTCAATATCGTTTTACCTGATAGAGCTTACTTTGGAATGAAGGATGCTCAACAAGTAGCCGTAATTGAGCAAATGGTTCAAGATCTTGATATTAATGTAGAAATTGTACCTTGTCCGATTATTAGAGAGCCAGATGGTCTTGCGCTAAGCTCTCGCAATGTGTATTTATCAGCAAAACATCGTGCAGAAGCTGCGACGCTAAGCCAGTCACTTAACAAGCTCCATCATAAGTTAAGTGCAGACGGTAATATGTCAGCAGATGAATGTATTACATTTATTAAAGATGAGATATTAACAAATACTACTGGCGAGATTGATTATGTAGAATTATTACAGTATCCATCTTTGACAGTAATAAATGGACAAGCGTCTCTTTCGAAATCTGTTGAAAATCAAAGGTTTATTGTAGCGGTTGCCGTAAAGTTTGGTACTACTCGCTTAATTGATAATGCGTTATTCCAAGTTAGTGAGGTGATCGAGCGTGTATAGAACAATGATGAAATCTAAGCTGCATCGTGCTACAGTAACAGAAGCGAATCTTAATTATGTTGGAAGCATTACGATTGATGAAGATCTTATGGACGCAGCGGACTTGTTAGAAAATGAAAAAGTGCAAATAGTTAACAATAATAATGGTGCTCGTCTAGAAACTTATGTTATTAAAGGTGGACGAGGCACAGGCGTGATTTGTCTTAATGGTGCAGCAGCAAGACTTGTACAACCAGGCGATAATGTCATTATTATCTCTTATAGCTTAATGACGGAAGAACAAGCACATAGTTACAAACCAACTATAGTTGTACTTGACGAGAATAACAAGCCAACACAATTTATGAATGGTGAAATTCACTCGACCATACTATAATCAAGTTAATCCCTTGTTTATGTAACGACTGCCATGCTGAATGAAAAGTACACTTTCAACAGAAAATGACCGTAGACTCCTACATTCAAAAGAAGGCGGGATACGGTATGATAAGTGATATGTTTTCGTCAATGCATGAGCTGCTTGATTACATTATTCAGCATTATGAAGAAGCTGATGATGAGGAAAGAGAAGAATACTGCTTTCGTATTCAAGAATTGAAGGAAACTAATGATTTATTTATGGATCATTGGGTGTCATTCGAAGAAAAGCTTGCTATATTTTTTGAATTTTATCGTGAGCGAGAGCATGAAGCATCAAGTGCAAAGTCAGAACTTCAGGTGGCGTTAGATGAATCTACACTCACTCAAACGATTCTGGCTAAGGAGTTACTCGAAACAATCAGTCAAGAGCAACCATGCAATGAATGTGATCTTTATACACCACATGAAGATGAACTTATTCTTGATCGGGCACAAGGTTATTATAAACTTTTTATGTTTACGGAAGCTGCGGATTTATTCCATCAAATTATAACGACTACGCCAGAATGCAATATGGCAAGATTATATTATGGTATGACATTAATGCATATGCGCAACTGGAACGAAGCACAAAGACAATTTCAATTGTTAACGGTATTGAGCGATTTTCCCAAATGGTTAGCATTAAGTTTCAATGCGCTAGGTTGTATTCATGCGATCAAGCTGAATATGAACCAAGCTGAGCAATTATTCCTTAAAGCTTATTCCATCTATCCTCAGTTTGAAGATTCACTTAAAAATTTACAATGCTGTATGGAAACTCCAGAGCAGCTATCATTATATTTTGGAAGCACAGAGTTGATCTGTAC
>DXHF01000030.1 GCA_019113605.1 Candidatus Paenibacillus intestinavium | reverse complement strand
GTAACAGAAGAAGTAACAAAAGCAGCAATAATTGATCCATTCGATTGGTTCATGCTAGCATTTACCATTGTCATCGGTATTGGGTTCATTCGTTTGCTTAAAGAGAAGAAAAAGAATAAATTTGCCTTAGGTTTTGCATTTGTTGCTTTAGCGGTATTTCTTTTGATTGATGTTATTATGATTTCTCAATGGATAGCTAAGGTTTGATAAAAAAAGTTCCACCGTTAACGGTGGAACTTTTTTTCATGGTCTATAGATGTGAGAATTATACCCACCACATGTCGCCAAGTGGCTCGCGAATAAGTACTTGCTGTAGGTTCTCAACAGCTTTGGAGAAGCCTTCTTCAACAGACATTAAGCCGTCTTCATGCTCGATACTAACAACGTAGTCATAGCCTACTAGACGTAGAGCGCTCATAATGTCAGCCCAAGTTTTCAGATCATGTCCGAAACCAACGCTGCGGAATTGCCAAGCGCGGTCTAGCATATTAGCATAGCTTTGCATATCGGTTAGACCATAACGATTAACGTTAACAGGATCAATAGTTGTATCTTTGGCATGGAAGTGGTGAATCGCACCTTCACGTCCAAGAATATGAATCGCTTGAACAGGGTCAATACCTTGCCACCACATATGGCTTGGATCAAGGTTAGCGCCGATTGCTTTACCCGTTGCTTCACGTAGACGAAGCATTGTTGCAGGGCTATGAACGGAGAAGCCACCATGCAATTCAAGACCGATATTAACGCCAGCATCAGTAGCTACATTGTTAATGTCAGACCAATAAGGAATAACTTTTTGCTCCCATTGCCATGTTAATATCTCTTGGAAATCATTTGGCCAAGGAGCTACAGGCCAGTTTGGATACTTTGCATCTTCATGGTCGCCAGGGCAACCAGAGAACGTATTTACAACCGGAACTTCCAAACGATTAGCAAGCTCGATTGTTTTACGAATGACCGCATCATCTGCTTGCGCAAGATGTTTTTGCGGATGAAGTGGATTGGAATGACAGCTAAGTGCACTAATGATTAATCCGCGAGATTCCACCGCCTGTTTAAACGCTTTCAACTTTCCAGCATCAGCAAGTAATACATCTGGTTCACAATGTGCGTTGCCAGGATAACCGCCTGTACCAATTTCAATAGCATCAAGCCCTTTGGCTGCAATATAATCTAAAGCTTCTTCAAATGGTTTTTGCGAGAATAATACCGCGAATACGCCTAATTTCATCTAAAATAACCTCCTAAATTTTTCGTTTGCAATTTGTTATACTTCTCATAAATGAAAAATCACTTTGGAAGCATTAACTAATTATGGTTGAAATTTTTTATTATGTGAATCATAAAGACTATACTACTATAATGCCTTTAATAGAAGGTAACTTCAAGTGTAATGACAAAATCACATAATAAGTAGACAAATCCGTTATAAAGCTTACTTTTTGAATTACCTATTAAAGTGAATATGCCAGTAATGTCTTGTGGAATAAATGGCTAAGCTTTGTTACACTATTAACTAGAAAAAAGATAGATTGGACTAATGCCACTTTTATCATATATTGCATCAAAGATCATCGTAAATCATGAGATTACGATAATGAGAGGACTATAAATATGACTTTAACACGATCGGATATTGAACTATTAGCGCCTGCTGGAGATTGGGATTGTATGCGTGCTGCCGTTGCTAACGGCGCAGATGCGGTTTTTTTCGGGGTGGAGAAATTTAATGCACGTGCACGTGCCAACAACTTTAGAAGTGAAGAGCTACCAGAAATTATGTCCTTCTTGCATACGTACGGGGTGAAGGGTTTTTTGACTTTCAATATTCTTGTATTTGAAGATGAACTACGAGATGCTCAAAGCTTAATCGAGATGTGTATCGATGCAGGTGTAGATGCTGTTATCGTACAGGATCTAGGTCTTGTGAAATTAATTCGTGAGCTTTCACCAGATTTTCCAATTCACGGTTCTACACAGATGACTATTACTTCGCCTGAAGCAGTAGAATTTACGAAGCCATTTGATTTGGAGCGTGTTGTGCTTGGGCGCGAAAATAATTTGAAACAAATTAAAACAATCGGTCAACAAGCGAAGCTACCAATGGAAGTATTTGTTCATGGCGCACTTTGCGTATCTTATTCGGGACAATGCTTAACATCTGAAATGTGGGGCGGTCGTTCTGCCAATCGTGGTGAATGTGCGCAAGCTTGTCGTTTGCCCTACGATCTTATTGTTGATGGCGAACAAAAACCAATGGGAGCTGTAGCTTACCTATTATCTCCGAAAGATTTGGCAGCGATTGAAATTGTTCCTGAGTTAATTGAAGCAGGTGTAACATCTTTCAAAATAGAAGGTCGTTTGAAAACACCTGAGTATGTAGCAAACGTAGTAAGTAAATATCGCAAAGCGATTGATAAATATTTCGATGGAGATTCCTCCAAACCATCCAAAGAAGAAGTTCGTGAATTGCAGCAAAGCTTCTCCCGTGGATTTACACATGGTTTCCTAGATGGTACGAACAATAAGCAGCTTGTAGACGGTACTTTCCCGAAAAGTCGTGGTGTTTATCTTGGTAAAGTAGAACGTGTTATGCGTGATGCAGTAACGATTCGTCTTGAAGCTCCGCTGAAGCGTGGCGATGGTGTTGTGTTTGATGCTGGAGATCCGACGCAAAAAGAGGAAGGCGGACGAGTGTATGATGTCCGGCGTCAAGGTGTGAAGCTAGAAGAGGAAGCGCCAGAAGGAATTCTTATTGAGCTTGTACCAGGTCGTAATGATGTAGATTTACGCAAAGTTCATGTAGGCGATCGCGTTTGGAAAACGAATGACCCTGCCCTTGATAGAGCGCTGCGAGCTTCGTTTGAAACGGATAAGCCATATCGTATATTCCCACTTCACGTTAAAGTTACCGGAGCGATTGGTGAACCGTTACGTACTTGGTGGACTGATGTAGAAAAAGGAACGACTGTCGAAATCGCTTCTGAACTATTACTTGAGGAAGCGATGAAACGTCCGATGGATGCTGCACTACTAGAAGAACAGCTAGGGCGTCTAGGTGGCACGGTATATCAGCTCGATCAATTAGAAGTGTTACTGCAAGGTGAGCTAATTATTCCGATGCGTGAACTGAACCGTTTGCGTCGTGATGCTGTAGAACAATTGGCAGGAGAACGTCCGAAGCCACCTATTTATATTAAACGTGAAGTGAATGCGCAAGATGATGCATTTGATAATAAAAATCAGCCTAAGCCAATGAGTAATGGTCGTAATGCGAAGTTAACAGCGTTATGCCGCACATTGGAGCAGGTCGAAGGTGCAATTGCTGCCGATGTAGACTTCATTTATGCTGATTTTGAATTTATTAAGCAGTTCCCAGCAGCGATAGAGCTGGCTCGCAATGCAGGGAAGAAGATCGCATTAGCAACACCTCGTATTCATATGCCGAACGAGAACGGCTATCATGCGAATATATTGAAGCTAAAGCCAGATGCGGTGCTTATCCGTAATACAGGTGCGCTATATTATTATTTACGCGCCAAAATGGCTAATCCAGAAGTATCTTTCCCGAAATTGATCGGTGACTTCTCATTAAACATTGCCAATCATAAAGCAGTTAATCTATTCCTTGAAAGTGGATTAGATGCAGTAACGCCGTCGTATGATTTGAACATTCAACAAATGGTTGATCTATTGGAGCGTTCCAACACGAGTAAGCTTGAAGTCGTTATCCATCAGCATTTGCCGATGTTCCATACGGAGCACTGTGTATATTGTACTTTCTTAAGTGAAGGAACAGACTTTACGAACTGTGGTCGCCCTTGTGAAACATCAAGAGCATCACTACAAGATCGTATCGGTATGAGTCATCCCGTTCGAGTGGATGAAGGCTGTCGTAATACGGTATATAATGCCGTTGAGCAATCTGGTGCAGAATATTTGAAAAACTTTATTGAACTGGGCGTAGAGCAATATCGCGTAGAGTTCCTAGAAGAAGATGCAGTTAAGGTACAAGAAGTACTGCAATTGTATCGCGATGCACTTGATGGCAAGATTACCGGCACGCAAGTATGGAGAGGTTTGAAGGCGACGAATCAACTTGGCGTTACTCGCGGCTCACTTACGAAGTAACGGATCGCTTGTTATCTCGAAGTACTATTGTAGTGACATATAAAATCAACTTAGGATATGGTCAAGTCGTGTGTGAGGACTTGACCTTTTCTGTAGCGTAGGATAATGAAAAGTTTTAGTTCATGCTTACGAAGCTACTTTTCATCTACGAGTAGAGTATCGAGTAGATAATGAAAAGTTAGGTGTATGCTTACGAAGCTACTTTTCATCTGCAAGTAGAGTATCGAGTAGATAATGAAAAGTTTTAGGAGGGGAAATGTGGATAATGAATGGTTTTCACAGTGGGAGCATGTTTTTAAGCTTGACCCTGATCGTGCCTTAAGCGATGAACAGTTGGAGCTTATTTGTATGTCAGGCACAGATGCAATTATTGTAGGTGGCTCAAGTGGTGTTACTTACGAAAATACGGTAGATTTATTATCTCGCATACGGCGTTACAGTGTGGATTGCGTACTAGAAGTGTCGACGATGGATGGAGCTGTTCCTGGCTTCGACGGTTATTTTGTACCGTTTGTGCTTAATACGAGGCGAGCAGACTATTTGATGTTGAATCAATTGGAAGGTTTGCAGACGTATGGACACTTTGTGCCATGGCAGATGACAGCTGCTTCTGGTTATATTGTGCTCAACGAAGAGAGTACTGCGGCTCAAGTATCTGGTGCAGACGCATCCTTATCGACGCAAGAGGTACTTCCTTATGTTTGGATGGCCGATCGCTTATTACGCTTGCCTCTCCTTTACATCGAATATAGCGGTACATTTGGCGATATGAACTTACTACGACGCATTGCATCGGAAGTTGAACAAGCGCGATTGTTCTATGGTGGCGGGATAGATGGTGCGGAGCGTGCTAGTGAAGCGGCCCAATATGCGCACACTGTAGTTGTAGGCAATATTGTATATAGTAATATAGAAGCAGCATTAACGACGGTACAAGCAGTTAAATCGATAAAGTCGGCGCAATTATTATAAATTAAAAAGGTTAAAGGAGTGGGATAGATGTTTAGTTCATTTAGTATCGAAGATGCGGTGCAGAAGCTGAATGCTCCGCAACGAGAAGCAGTGAAAGCGACAGAAGGTCCATTGCTTATTATGGCAGGAGCAGGTAGTGGAAAGACTAGAGTTTTAACGCATCGTATCGCCTATCTCATTGAGAAGAATAGAGTTGCCCCTTGGAGTATATTAGCTATTACATTTACGAATAAAGCGGCAAGAGAAATGCAGGAGCGAGTTAGCTCATTAGTTGGAGCATCGGGACGTGATATTTGGGTATCTACCTTCCACTCAATGTGTGTCCGTATTTTGCGAAAGGATATTGATCGAATCGGATTTTCTTCGAATTTCTCGATTCTCGATTCCGCCGATCAATTATCTGTTATTCGTAGCTGTATGAAGGATGAAAATATCGATGTGAAGAAGGTTGAGCCGAAGTCTGTACAAGCGGCAATAAGCTCAGCGAAAAATGAACTTATTTCTACTGAAGCCTATGAAAACAAGGCCGGAGATTACTTCCAAAACATCGTTGCCAAAATATATAAGATGTATCAGAAGCGATTGAAAAGTAACAACTCGCTTGATTTCGATGATCTTATTATGAAAACTATTACGTTATTTAAGGCAGAGCCTGAAGCATTAAAGTTCTACCAGAACAAATTCCGTTATATTCATGTCGATGAGTATCAAGATACGAACCGCGCACAATATATGCTATGTCGTATGCTTGCGGATCAGCATCATAATATTTGCGTTGTAGGTGATAGCGATCAGTCGATCTATCGTTGGCGCGGTGCTGATATCTCGAATATTTTGAACTTTGAAGATGATTACCCCGAAGCGAAAACGATTATGCTAGAACAAAATTATCGTTCTTCTGCCAATATTCTTAATGCTGCCAATGCTGTTATTGCACTTAATAGTGGACGTAAAGCGAAAAACTTATGGACGGATCAAGGTGAAGGTAATAAAATCTCCGTCTACTTTGC
>DXHF01000348.1 GCA_019113605.1 Candidatus Paenibacillus intestinavium | reverse complement strand
GCTGCTTGAGTATGAGCTTCGTCCCTATGGATAAGCAATTGCTTCATTTCTCGTCACCACCTTTATCCGTTTCTTTCATTTTAACGGAAAAGTTCTCCAACTGCACGATGAAGATTAATCCCATCTGAGCTATATTGCAAAGTCTCTTGCTCAGAGTATAATTTCACTCCTTGCGTTATACTATCGACAACACATAAAAGATGCAGCTGTTCTCGCTTGAATCTTTTGAACACATCATATAAGCTTTGCTCTGATTGTGCTAAAATTGGCACAACTCGCGCTCCCGTAGCTTCAAGCTCATGTACACGCTTCAAACGAAATAATAAAAATCTATAAAATAAAAAAGGAACATGTCGATGATAGGTCATGTTAGAGTACAGTAAAAATATTCCGATCATTAATTCATTCAGTTTAATTCCTTGAACATTCAAGAAAATCGGAAAAATAGCATATCCAATGAGAATAATGCTACAAATAATACTCATTCTTGCCGTCCACAGGAGAACATTAAAAAATTGAAAGCGATAGCTTAACATAGCTAGAACTATTTTACCTCCATCAAGCGGCAGTATCGGGAGCATATTGAACGCCGCTAGCCACAAATTAGCTTGAATAAGATAGTTTGTCCATTCTAATGACCATAATCCCAAGTCTCCCATGATCCACGCAAATGCAGCCATCCAAATATTTTGCAACGGCCCTGCAATAGCAACAAGCCATTCATCTTTCGCCGAAGCACCATTTCCCTCGTCAACTTCAACTACGCCCCCAAAAGGTAATAATCTAACTGCCTTTACACGCCAGCCAATCGCAAGTGCCATAACAATATGCCCTAATTCATGCACAATAACGAGTAAAAACAAAATAATTAACTCAAGAAAATATCCTGTCAGCACAGACGCTAACAATATCATAATAAATAGTGGATGAAGACTCCATTTGATTTGCAGCCATTTATTCAACTGAAATCACTTCCAACGGATCAATATACTGTTCTCCCTGCTTCATCGCTAGAAATAATACACTATAATCTTCACCTGCAATAGGTGCGAGCTTACCGATGCTTGCTCCAGCTTCTACCCAGTCACTAACTTCCACATTAACTTCATTTAACCTTGTATATATAGACATACGATTATCAGCGTGTTGAATAATTACACTATCCTGCTGTTCCCTTACAAGAATCACTCTTCCTTTTGCTACAGCATGAACTACCGCATTCGAATCGCCTGCAATTTCCACACCATTAAGCAACTGTGCAAATGAATGCAGGAGAATACCATTTTGGATTGGTGCAACCGCTTCAACATCCTGATTATGTTTAGCCAATACTAACTCACTTTTATTACCAAAGCTAGGAATGAAAGATGGGGAGCCCGAGAAAATATTTTCATACCAGCCTGCTACTGCTACAAAGTTGATTGATGTTTGTAATTCATGATTCAGCCAAACCTTCCCTTTATCAATGTAAGAATTTGAAAATTGCGATGCTGCAAAAATAACAACGAGCAATACCAATGCAATAATTGTCTGTATTTTCAAATGTCTGAAAAAACTATACGTTTTTGTAGAATCACCTTCCGCTAGCATAGCATGATCTTCTGGGGCGTTACTTTGGTTACCTCCATGCTCCCATGGATTTGCATTCAACTTCCAAAACTTTTCAGGATCATTTTCTACATCTGATGGCCGTTTACTCAACATAATCAACTCCATTTCCATTCATCTTCCTAATAGGTATGAATGGAAGCGGACAAGTATGCAATAACGGGCAACAAAAATAGACCAACCAGAAGGATCTAGTTGGTCCATTTTTCTACTATGCCCCCACGCTATGCAATGAAACAACACCCAGCAACGTGTACGTCTGAGTACACAAGCGAACAATGCACGAAACTTTAAATGGGTGTTCAAAATCGTGGGCTGTCAGTACCAAGAAGATGGAGCGCTACTTGAGAAAGGCAGAAGCGCTAGTGTACGTTATTGGTACACGCGAACCGTACTTTCCAAGTTCGCTTCATATTCGCCGTCGAATACGCTACGTAGCATAATCATCGTAATCACAGTCCGCGATTTTGAACTTCCTCTCGTTTTGAACTGCCTCTTTAGTCGGGTAGTTCGTACACGTGCTGATGCGAGCGTATACTCAACACCAGCCCAATACAAAACATATTGATCAGCAAGGAAGTACCACCGTAGCTAATGAACGGAAGTGTAATTCCAGTAATTGGCATTAACCCGATCATCATGCCAATGTTTTGGAAAATTTGAAACACAAACATGGAGGAAATCCCGATAATGATATACGAGGCTCGCCTATCTTTACAATTAAAGGAGGCGATAATCATCCGATAAATAAGCAAGAAATAAAGTAACAATAGTACAGCTGCTCCTTGGAATCCAAATTCTTCACCGATAACTGCAAAGATGGAATCTGAATATGGATAAGGTATGAAACCACCATTTTTCATGCCGCCTTGAAGATAACCTTGCCCCGACAACCCACCAGAACCGACAGCTTGTATCGCATTTTCTGATTGATGCTTTGCATCTTTGGATGCTTCATCAGGATTTAAAAACGTATTAATACGTTGATACCAATGTTCTTTACCTTTGTCATCAAGATATTTCTCAATATCTTCATTAAACGTATTAAATAGAAACAACACTCCCGCTATCGAGATTGCCAAAATGCCTATACCGATCAGTACATGCAAATGCTTGACATTACCTATCCATAACATTCCGACAACGATTACGAAGTAAATAATGGCATTACCAAGATCGGGCTGGGCCATAACAAGTCCGAATGGTATAATCGAAAAAATTCCGATCGGAATAATATCTCTGCGGAATCGTAGCTGTTCACCTTGTCGTCTGCCCATGAGATATGCAATACCTATAATGAGAAATAATTTTACTACTTCAGCAGGCTGAATAGATACACCTTTAATCATGAACCACCCAATAGCCCCGTTAATCTCTGCGCCGAAGGGGAAAATAAGTATAAGTGAAGCAATCCCAATAATATAGATGATCCACCACGATTTCAGAAAGATTCGATAATCGATAAATACTAACATTATTGCAACTACAAATCCGATAATATAGTACATCAATTGCTTATTTTCAAAGCCATGATACAATATCGTATTTTCGGTAGCACTTCGAATAACGAAATAACTGAAGAACATTAATCCAACAAGAATGATTAAGATCATCCAGTCAATTTTTTTAATCTTATTAAGCAACTAAATCATCCCATTCCAAAAAGCTTTCTGATCTTTTTGAAAGTGCCTACTTTTTCATCAAGCACCATCAAAGGAACCATATCTCCAAGCATGCGTCTAGCGATATTACGATAGGCAATCGCCGCTTTGTAAGCAGGATTCAAAGCAACTGGCTCTCCATGATTGGCACTAGCAATTACTTTTTCATCATCCGGTACAATACCTAACAAATCAATTGCCAGTACTTGACAAATATCATTAACATCAAGAATATCACCTGATTTCAACATACCTGGACGTATACGATTAACAATTAGTTTTGAAGGTATTTTGTTCTGCTCAAGCAACCCGATGACGCGATCAGCATCACGAACTGCTGTCGCTTCTGGTGTAGTTACGATAATCGCACGGTCAGCACCTGCAATCGCATTACGGAAGCCTTGTTCAATGCCTGCTGGGCAATCGATAATAACAAAATCATGAGTTTGCTTCAATTCATTCACAATTTTACCCACTTGATCTGGTTTAATCGCATCTTTATCTTTCGTCTGGGCTGCTGGTAGCATATACAGCTCATCGAAACGTTTATCTTTAATAATCGCTTGCTCTAACCGACAACGATTTTCCGCAACATCACAAATATCGTAAATAATTCGGTTTTCTAGTCCCATAATTACATCCAAATTACGAAGACCAATATCGGTATCCACGAGTATTACTTTTTTCCCTAACAATGCAAGCGATGTACCTACGTTAGCAGATGTAGTTGATTTACCAACTCCACCTTTTCCAGATGTAACAACTATGGCTTCTCCCATTCTCTTACACTCCCCTCATCATAATTGGCAGTCTATTCTCTCGATGTAGTAGCGTTAGCTTCTGTATAATCATCGCATTATCTTGTATAAATGCATATTCCATAAAACCATCTGTTTCATCCCACTCTTCCAGTGGTCTACTAATAATTTCATGGATTTTCAATTGAGTCGGCTTAAGATACGAGGCAACAATAATCGCATCCTCTCGTCCATTAGCACCTGCATATGCTTGTCCTTTAAGCGATCCCATAATATAAATATCACCACTACAGCGAACTACTCCACCTGGATGCACATCACCTATGAGCAATAAATCTCCATCAAACTCAATAACTTGGCCAGATCTTACGATCATTGACATAACCTTCATTTCAGCATGGGCCTTATTTTTATCTTCGGGAGGTATATCGCTTTCAAATGCTTGGATCATAAGATTACCTTGCGAACGAATAATATCCGAAATTGACTTCGATTGTTCATCCGTAATCACTCTTCGTCCAAGCTTAATAGTAATATGAATTAAAGGACCAGATAATAATTGCTGATGTGTTTTTTCGATTTTATACTTTAACTCGGAAATGAGCACCTCGAATTCACACTTATCGTCGAGAAGGAAAAGCAGACCATCCTTGACACCCTTTATCATAATATGCTGTTTTTCAGTCATCTAAGTCCCTCCCAACGTAATGTATTCTCGATATGTTCAAGCTATTCCTTCTTAGCGGCTATAATTCCTCAGCTGAATCTGAAGAACGTCTTTGCTTTCCAAGCTCAAACATTTTACGTACTGGTATGTAGATGCACAGTGAAAAGACAAGCTGCAAAAATAAACTTGGTAAAATATATTGAATTAATGCCCACGGATAGGACCCCGTCGTAAGTTTAAATACTTTATTAACAAAGTATAACGCTGAATCATATCCAATCGTTGCAAAACCAATAGTCGAAATGGCAAGCATAATTGTAGCTTTTTTACGTTCTAATAAAATACCACTCAAATAGCCTATCAATCCCATAAAGAAGAAATGAGTACCCATAACATGACCGTAATACATAATATCCTGTAGCAGCCCAAAGCCCATACCTAATGCAAGCGCTTGATGACGACCACCATACATGGAAGCGAAAATTACCATTACAAATGTAAAATGAGGAATAATTCGATCGCCATAACTGTTAGGTATTATCCAAGGCATCAAAGCTCCTTCCAATACAAAAACAATAAGCATGATCAGAACAATTCGATTCATGCTCATGGCGTAAGCTCCTCATCTTCGATAATTTGCGGAATTTTCACAACGAATACTTCTGTTAATTGATTTAAATCAACAAATGGCTTAATCGTTGCCTCATATGTTAATCCGAAATCACCAACCTTCAATATTTCAACTGTACCAATTTGCAAGCCTCTAGGATAAATATTGCCCAGTCCAGATGTAATGACGATATCATCCTTAGTAATCGGGTCATCCTCACCAATTTTCGTCATCATAATGCGCTCTAATTCAGCGTCATAATCTGTAAGAATACCGAATGAATCTTTTTCTTTATTCATAACCGTA
>DXHF01000347.1 GCA_019113605.1 Candidatus Paenibacillus intestinavium | reverse complement strand
AGAAGCGATTGCATGGCATTTGGCTCATTATTTGAATATCGATGAGACGGAATCTTGTCGTGTAGTATTTAATGAAATTACAAAGCAGGCAGTCAAGGATGCTTTCAAGACTCCGCGCGCTATTGATATGGACTTAGTCAATGCCCAGCAGGCAAGACGTATTCTTGACAGATTAGTAGGCTACAAAATTAGTCCGCTATTGTGGAAAAAAGTGAAAAAGGGTCTTTCAGCTGGACGTGTACAATCCGTTACCGTGAAGATGATTCTCGATCGGGAGCATGAGATTGATGCTTTTATTCCTGAGGAATATTGGTCGATTACTGCTAAGCTAGAACATAAGAAGCAGACTTTTGAAGCGAAGTTCTATGGTTTGAATGGCAAGAAGAAAGAACTTGTCAGCCGTAATGATGTAGATGAAGTGCTGAATGTGATGACAGATGATCAATTTACTGTAGCAGAAGTAAAAGAGAAAGAACGCTTAAGAAATCCTTCGCCACCGTTCATCACGAGCTCATTGCAGCAGGAAGCGGCCCGTAAACTTGGTTTTCGAGCTTCTAAAACAATGAGCGTTGCACAACAGCTTTACGAAGGTGTAGAGCTTGGTAAGGAAGGTACTGTCGGTTTGATTACGTATATGAGAACGGACTCTACTCGTATCTCTCCGATCGCACAAGAAGAGGCTCGTGACTATGTAATTAACAAATACGGCGACGCTTTTATGCCGGATGAGCCAAGACAGTATTTGAAGAAAAATAGCAACGCACAAGATGCTCATGAAGCGATCCGACCTACTGCGATCCTTCGTGATCCAGAAATGATGAAGCCTTTCTTGTCACGTGATCAATTTAGATTATACAAACTCGTATGGGATCGTTTTGCTGCAAGTCAGATGTCATCAGCGGTGCTAGATACGATGACTGTTGATTTCAACAGTGGTTCTGCAACGTTCCGTGCGACAGGTTCGAAAATTAAATTCGCTGGCTTTATGAAAGTATATGTGGAAGGTAATGATGATGATACGGTAGAAGAGTACACGTTTCTGCCTGCTCTGGCTGTAGGAGAAAAGCTAGTACCAGAAGTGATTGATCCGAAACAGCATTTTACGCAACCACCTCCAAGATATACGGAAGCTCGATTGGTTAAAACGTTGGAAGAATTGGGGATTGGTCGTCCTAGTACGTACGCTCCTACATTAGAAACAGTTCAAAAACGTGGCTACGTGGCATTAGAAGAGAAAAAATTCTTCCCTACGGAACTAGGCGAGCTAGTCATTCAACTGATGGAAGAATTCTTCCCCGAAATTTTGAATGTCGAGTTCACTGCCAACATGGAAGGAAATCTTGACCATGTAGAAGAAGGAACGGAAGATTGGATTAAAATATTAGCTGACTTTTATGAAACTTTTGAAAAGCGATTAGAAGTGGCAGAAGAAGAAATGAAAGAAATAGAAATCCAAGATGAAGTATCCGATGAACTGTGTGAGAAATGCGGTAAACATTTAGTTTATAAAATGGGGCGTTTTGGACGATTTTTAGCTTGTTCTGGATTCCCAGATTGTAGAAATACGAAACCAATCGTGAAAGATATAGGGGTTATATGTCCAAAATGTAATAAAGGGCATGTCGTCGAGAGACGGAGCAAAAAGGGCAGAATATTTTTTGGCTGTGACACCTACCCAGAGTGCGATTATGTTTCTTGGGATAAACCAACGGATAGACCTTGTCCAAATTGTAACGAAGTGCTTGTCGAAAAACGTAATCGAAGCGGTGCTAAATTACAATGTGTCAGTTGTGATTTCACTGAAGAAATTATCGAAGATGAGAACGACGAACTATAATATCGTTATGTATATGTAACGTCATTGTCCTCCCATGTTTTGGGGGGATATTGTCTTTCTATACTTAAAACTTGAAAATGTGATCTGAGAGGATGAAATAGATTGAGTAATCAGAAAGTCATTGTTATCGGTGCAGGTCTTGCAGGTAGTGAAGCGGCTTGGCAAATCGCCGAGCAAGGTGTTGAAGTTATTTTATATGAGATGCGCCCAGTAACCAAAACCCCTGCGCACCATACGAATCAATTCGCTGAGTTAGTATGTAGTAACAGCTTACGAGCAAATGGTTTAAGCAATGCGGTTGGTGTCTTGAAGGAAGAAATGCGAATGCTCGACTCTATTATTATTAGTAGTGCTGATCAACATGCAGTTCCGGCAGGTGGAGCATTAGCTGTAGACCGTGACGGTTTTTCTGGCGAAATTACAAATCGTCTACGAAATCATCCACTTATCGAAGTTCGTAATGAAGAGGTAACAGAAATTCCTGAAGATGGAATCGTTGTTATCGCTACGGGGCCATTAACAGCAGAATCATTGTCTAAGCAAATTCAAGGATTACTTGGCGAGGAATATTTCTACTTTTATGATGCAGCAGCTCCAATCATTGATAAAGATTCAATTGATATGGAAAAAGTGTATTTGGCATCGCGCTATGATAAAGGTGAAGCGGCATATCTGAATTGTCCAATGACTGAGGATGAGTTTAATGCTTTCTACGATGCATTGGTAACAGCTGAAGTTGCTGCATTAAAGGAATTTGAAAAGGAAGTATACTTCGAAGGTTGCATGCCTGTCGAGGTACTGGCAGCTCGTGGCAGACAAACGTTGTTATTTGGAGCGCTTAAACCAGTAGGACTTGTAAATCCTCATACAGGTAAATTACCACATGCTGTTATTCAACTTCGTCAAGATAATGCAGCAGGAACATTATATAATATGGTTGGCTTCCAAACGCATTTGAAATGGGGAGAGCAAAAACGCGTCTTTTCAATGATTCCAGGACTTGAGAATGCGGAGTTTGTCCGCTTCGGTGTCATGCATCGGAATACATTTATTAATTCACCTAGTCTTATGAAAGCTACATACCAAACGAAGCAAAGAGAAAATTTATTCTTTGCAGGTCAGATGACAGGTGTCGAAGGATATGTTGAATCTGCAGCATCAGGATTAATCGCAGGAATTAATGCGGCTAAGCTGGCAAAAGGTGAACCATTAGTTCAATTGCCTGTCCAATCTGCACTTGGAAGCATGGCCGAGTACATTACGACGGCAGATTTCAAACATTTTCAACCAATGAACGCAAACTTTGGTCTGTTTCCACCACTTGAGAATAAAATTCGAAATAAGAAGGAAAAAAATGAGGCGATTGCAAATCGTGCATTAGAGTGTATTCAGCAGTTTAAGGATGAGCAATTAGGTAGATAATTCTAGTCAATGTTTTCGAGGGAGTTCAAAAAGCGGACGTTGATAACGAAGTAACTTTTCATAACAGAGAGGTTACTTTAAGAAGTAAATGAAAAGTTTAGGCAGTGCTTCATGGATTAACTTTTCGTAATCGAGAAGTTATTTATGCTTCCGATGTACTTTTCACACGAAGAAGCTAGTTCGAGAAGTTATTGAAAAGTTGTAGAAGCACACAAAAAGTTTGAAGGAGGCGTAAAAGATGGAAATGCAATTTCATGCGACAACGATTTGTGCGGTAAGACATAATGGCAAAGGCGCTATTGCTGGTGATGGGCAAGTGACATTCGGAAATTCTATGATCATGAAGGGAACCGCAAAGAAGGTTCGTCGACTATATCGTGGTCAAGTGGTATCAGGGTTTGCTGGTTCTGTCGCAGACGCGATCACGTTGTTTGAGAAGTTTGAAGCTAAGCTGGAAGAACATCATGGTAATTTACAGCGTGCAGCGGTTGAGCTTGCCAAAGAATGGCGTTCAGATCGCGTCCTTCGCAAATTGGAAGCGATGATGATCGTAATGGACAAAAGTGGAATGTTATTGATTTCAGGTAATGGTGAGATTATAGAGCCTGATGATGATGTTGTTGCTATCGGATCAGGAGGTTCCTTTGCGTTATCAGCTGCAAGAGCGATGAAACGTCATGCACCTGATATGGAAGCGAAAGATATTGCCCATGGTGCTTTAGAGATTGCAGCAGAAATATGTGTATACACTAACCACAATATTGTGGTAGAAGAAATATTATAGAGTAGCGGAGGCGATGAGGTATGGAAACACAAGCTCTGACACCGCGTCAAATTGTTGCGGAACTAGATAAGTATATTGTAGCTCAGAAGGATGCAAAACGTTCAGTAGCGGTAGCGTTGCGTAATCGATATCGCAGAAGTATGTTAGATGAAAATCTGCGAGATGAGATTGTACCGAAAAATATTCTTATGATCGGTCCAACAGGAGTAGGTAAGACAGAAATCGCAAGACGACTTGCGAAATTAGTGAGGGCACCGTTCGTCAAAGTAGAAGCGACTAAATTTACTGAAGTTGGGTACGTTGGTCGTGATGTTGAGTCGATGGTCCGCGATTTAGTTGAAGTTGCCATTCGTATGGTGAAAGTTGAAAAAACAGAAGTTGTTAAAGCAGAAGCTGAAAAACTTGCTAATGAGCGTATCGTCGAACTGTTGGCTCCTTCACAAGTAAAGCCTAAGAGTAACAAAAATCCATTCGAAATGTTGTTCGGTGGTAATAATTCTGATGATTCTGCCAATGACAAAGATGCTGAGGCCGATCACGGATTGGCAGAACGACGTGCAAATGTAAAAGCTGATCTTGCAGCAGGCAAGCTTGAGGATGAGCAAATTACAATTGAAGTTGAAGATAATTCGCCTAATATGATGGATATGTTAAATGGTCAAGGGTTAGAGAGCTCAGGAATGAATATGCAAGATATTTTAGGTTCATTAATGCCGAAGAAACCTAAAAAGAGAAAGCTACCTGTAAAGGAAGCAAGAAAAGTACTCATTCAAGAAGAGGCTACTAAGTTAATCGATATGGATGAAGTTATTGCAGAGTCGGTTATTCGCGCGGAGCAAAGCGGAATTATTTTTATCGATGAAATTGATAAAATCGCTGCGCCGTCTCGCGGCTCAGGACCGGATGTGTCGCGCGAAGGCGTTCAAAGGGATATACTTCCAATCGTGGAAGGTTCTACGATTATGACGAAGTATGGCCCTGTTAGAACGGATTATGTATTGTTTGTTGCAGCTGGTGCATTCCACATTGCAAAACCTTCAGATCTCATTCCGGAGCTACAAGGGCGTTTTCCGATTCGTGTCGAATTAACTTCGCTGACGGAAGAAGATTTTGTTAATATTTTGACGGAACCGAAAAATGCTTTAACAAAGCAATATACAGCGCTGTTGGAAACTGAAGGTATTAAAATTGATTTTACAGAGGATGCAATTAAAGAAATAGCTAAAATCGCGGCAGATGTTAATCGTAATATGGAAAATATCGGAGCAAGAAGATTGCATACTATTCTTGAGAAGTTATTGGAAGATCTTTCATTTGAAGCTCCAGAATTAACTTTGGAGCATATGCAGATTACTCCTGAATATGTTAGAGCTAAACTAGGGGATATTGCAAAAGATCGTGATTTGAGTCAATACATTTTGTAGCAGCATTAGATTTGGGAGGCAATCGGTAATGAGTTTATTGAATAAGACACGTACCTTGAATCGTTTATTACAACGTGCAGCGGGTAAATCAGTTAATTTTAGAGAGATGGCTGAAGTGCTTTGCACAACGATTCAGTCCAACGTGTTCGTTGTTAGCCGTCGTGGTAAAGTGCTTGGTTGTGCTGCTTTGGATATTTATGCCCATGATTATTTAAGATCGCTTAACTCTGAAGAATTAAGATTTTCTAATGAAATGAATACACTGTACTTAAAAGTTGATGAAACAAATACGAATTCATAAATGGAAAAAATGGATTCTGAGATTATTTTAAGAATAGGCGAGCAAGAAAACATGACTATTGTACCTATTATTGGTGGAGGGGATCGACTCGGTACATTATTGCTAACGCGAGTGAGTGCGCAGTTTACAGATGATGATCTAGTTCTAGCGGAGTATGGTAGTACAATAGTCGGAATGGAAATATTGCGAGAACGAAGTGAAGAAATTGAACAGGAAGCACGTAGTAGAGCAGTTGTTGCTGTTGCAATTGGTTCATTATCTTATAGCGAATTGGAAGCTATTGAACATATTTTTGAAGAGCTTGACGGCAAAGAAGGGCTACTCGTAGCATCCAAAATAGCAGACCGCGTAGGCATTACACGCTCTGTTATTGTCAATGCACTTCGCAAATTAGAAAGTGCTGGAGTTATTGAAACTCGCTCTTTGGGAATGAAAGGTACTTACATTAAAATATTAAATATACAATTGTTACAGGAACTAAAAAAGAATAAATAATGATTTATGTAGTAACCATTCCAAAAGCCCTAGAAAGTTTATAAAATAGGGCTTTTTTCTTATTGAAAAAATCTGGATGATTCTAGATTATTAGAGATACATCTTTCGACGAAATATTATAAAATTTTAATATTTTTTGTTGTGAAATAGAGGAATTTGACATATGTACGTGGAATGAGAAGAGAAGAGTAATCTAGGGAAGTGGTGAAATGAATGAAATTATTGAATAGTACCTCTTTTCAACGGATGGAATCAGCGCTATATTCTGCTGAAGCAAGGCAACGTGTAATCACTAATAACATCGCCAATTCAGAAACTCCAAACTTCAAAAGATCAGAGCTACTTTTCGAAGAGCTAATTGCGGATGCAATGGGTTCTGGACAAACCTTGAAAGGTCAAACAACTAACGAACGTCATATTGCCATTAACGGTGGGAAGCTTGGTTTACCAACATCACAGCTCGTAACAGATACAACCACAGCAATGAATCCAACGACGAATAATAATGTTGATCATGATGCGGAAATGACCTTACTTGCTAAAAATCAATTAAATTATAATATGTATGTTCAACAGCTTAATCATCAGTTTTCAATGATGAGAATTGCGATCACAGGAGGGAAATAATAGGTGAAAATCTCTAATGGCTTTGACATTAGTGCGTCCGCTTTAACAGCAAGCCGCATGAGGATGGATGTTATTTCATCAAATGTTGCAAATGCAGAAACAACAAGAGGAAGCTTTATAAATGGTGAATATGTTCCATACAAGAGGAAAATGGTAGTTATGGATTCAAATGAGTCATCGTTTGCATCCGTTCTTAATAATACAATGAATGGAAAGCAAGCAAGCAAAATGTTGAATGGAGTAACTGTGACAAAAATCATAGAAGACTCTTCTCCAACTAAGTTAGTCTATAATCCAACTCATCCTGATGCTAATGCAGATGGCTATGTTAATATGCCTAATGTTGATAGGGCTACGGAAATGGTTGATATGATTGCTGCTTATCGGGCTTATGAATCGAACGTAACTGCTCTTAATGCTACGAAATCAATGTTTATGAAAGCACTTGAAATTGGGAAATAGATTCACACTAAGAATGGAGGTAACACATGATTGATTCAATATCTAATATAGGTTTACAGCAAATTAAAAGTGTAAACACCGCTCCAGCGGCTACTGACAAGAGCGCTGCTGAAATTACGAAGTCTTTTGGACAGTTTCTGAATGATGCATTAGAAAGTGTTTCTGCGCAAGAAGCAGAAGTGCATGCGAAAAACGATTTGTATCTAGCAGGTAAAGTGGATGCTACTGAAGTATTGATCTCAGCGAGTCAAGCTCAGCTAAGTTTACAATTAACCTCACAGATCCGCGATAAAGCAGTAAATGCGTATCAAGAAATTATGCGGATCCAAATCTAAGTTTGTTGAGACTAGCATAGAACTCAGATGAGGTGAAAACGTGAACGAAAGAGTCGCCCAATATATTAATAAGATTAAAAGTGCTTTTCAACAAATGGGTAGAAAACAAAAAATATGGCTAGGTGCTTCACTAGCAGGTTTGGTCGTAGCGATCGTGCTTGCGACTGTTATTTTCACGAGGACTGAATACGAGGTTGCTTTCAATAACTTAGATGCAACAGATTCAGCTGCAATTATTACATATTTGGAGTCAGCAGCTATTCCTTATAAGCTGGATGATATGGGGACGTCCATCTCTGTTCCTACGAAAGATGCTGTTAAAGCAAAAATTGCAATCGGTTCTGAAGGTATGATTCAAAATGGATCAATTGGATTTACTGAATCGTTCGGAATTGGTAGCTCTACACTTGGTACAACAGAAAATGAATTTAATGTGAAATATCAAAATGCAGTAAATGGAGAAGTACAAAAGTTATTGAATGGGCTTCAAGGTATTCAAAGTTCTAAAGTACTAATAAATGTACCGAAAGAGAGTGTTTTTCTCACTACAGATGAACAAAGTATGCCTTCCGCAGCGATCGTGCTTAATTTTGCAGCTGGTTATCGCCCGACCCAAGCTGAAATCGATGGATATTTCAATTTGGTAAAATCATCTGTATCGGGTCTTGAAGTTAGTGGTGTTACGATTTCAAGTCAACAATTAGGAGAACTGACATCATCAGCTACTAATGACTTATTAAGTAGCAGCTCGAATTTAATAGAAACACAATTTAAAGTGCAAAAAATGTATGAGCAAGATGTGAAAGCTAGCGTTCAGCAATATTTAAGCCAAATTTACGGAGTAGACAATATTGTTGTTAGTATTTCTAGTAGCTTGAATTTCGATAAAAAATCTAGTCAAGAAAGTCTTGTTTTACCACTTGAAAATAACAACAATAACGGCATTATTATTAGTGAACAGCAGGAATCTAGTTCTTCTACGAATACAAGTGGTACATCAGGTGGGGTAGTTGGTACAGGGGAAACGGATATTCCAACGTATCAAACTTCCACAAATAATGGTGAAAGCAGTACAGAATCTAATTCTAGCACCACGAATTATGAAGTGAATAGAATAGAGAGTGTTATAGAGTCTGCGCCTTATGTCGTTAAAGACCTATCCATTAGTGTAGGTTATGAGGCTACAGAGTTAGCTGACGTAGCCGAACAAGCTGCAATTACAAGCTATTTAACTAGCTTTGTAAGAAGTCAATTAGCGAATTCAGACCAAAATGTGGAAAACGATGAAATATTGAACAAAAAAGTTACGCTTATTGCACGTAATTTCACTAGCACGGAAGTAGAAACTTCAGGTGCTGGAATATCTCTTGGATGGTTGATCGGTATTGGTTTGCTTGCGTTAGCTGCTATTGTTGCTTTAGTAGTCGTAGTTTCACGACGTCGTAAAGCGGCTAGAGAAGAAGAACAAGTA
This sequence comes from Candidatus Paenibacillus intestinavium, assembly GCA_019113605.1. GTDB lineage: Bacteria > Bacillota > Bacilli > Paenibacillales > Paenibacillaceae > Pristimantibacillus > Pristimantibacillus intestinavium. The sequence continues at coordinate 687 of DXHF01000347.1, read as the reverse complement.
TTCGACGACATTCCAGAAAGACCTTCATTTGAAGCCATTGATTTTGATACGTTACAAAATGATAGCCAAGCTCGTAAAAATCTAGAGACACTTGCCAAACGTAAACCTGACGATTTCGTCAACTTGCTTCGTACCTGGCTAGTAGATGAATAGAGGTGCTGTAATTGTCGAAATTTTCTCAAGGATTGTCTGGTCGTCAAAAGGCAGCGATTTTATTAATCACACTAGGACCAGAAGTGTCCGCACAAATTTTCAAACATTTACGTGATGATGAAATTGAGCAATTAACGCTTGAAATCGCTAATGTAAGGAAAGTTGATAGTACTGATAGAGATAATATATTGACCGAATTTAATCAAATATATATGGCTCAAGAGTATATTTCTCAAGGCGGTATCGAATATGCGAAGGAAATTTTGGACAAGGCATTAGGCGAAGACAAAGCGAAAGAAGTGTTGACGCGCTTAACAGCGACTCTTCAAGTTAGACCTTTCGACTTTGCACGCAAAGCTGATCCTGCCCAAATTCTAAACTTTATTCAGAATGAGAATACACAGACGATTGCGTTAGTGCTATCGTATCTTCAGTCTGAACAAGCATCAACGATTCTATCGTCACTACCGCAAGACAAGCAAGCGGATGTAGCGAAACGAATTGCGATGATGGATAGTACTTCGCCTGAAGTGA
>DXHF01000346.1 GCA_019113605.1 Candidatus Paenibacillus intestinavium | reverse complement strand
TAAGATGAAAGAACATCATTTGACTTACTTTAGGTACAATCAACATAGCTCCCCCTCCGCAAGTGATATTATACCACTTACGAACTGGAGGAGCTATCAAAAACTTTACTTAATCGCTAGCTTTTTGATCTTCTTTACTCAATTTTTCAATTGTTTCTTCTAGTGCCGTGTCGCTGTTAATATAGATGCGATACACATTACCGTTAATCGCACCTGTAAATTCATAGCAAAGTACTTCTGTACCTTGGTCGCCCTTAATAATTGCCATCCGCTGTTCCTTCATTTTTAAATTCGGATTGAGAGCATGCATCGCATCTGCAAGAGTAATTGCAGGCTCTTGAACTTGACGCTGACGATGATGTGCTGCGAACTCATTTGCTTGGAAGCCGACGATTTCACCATCATCCAACGCTACTTTAATTGTAAGTTTATCTGGATAAATATATACATCATCCTGATTATATACATATGTGAACGTTCCCGTATTGCCGAATTCGTCATAACTTACAGCTGCCATATCGTTATATCCATGCTCTTGGAGGTAGGTTTCTGCCTTTGACTTTGCTTGCTCGATCGTTAACTCACTCCCGTTCACGCCTCTCATATGAACAAAAGAAAGTAATTGACCACCTTTCACTGAAAATGTAAGCTTCATATCATTATCATCTTGCTTAACTAATGCAGTGAATGTAGCATAATCACTATCCTTACCATTTTCAGTTACTTCAATCTGCTGTGCATCTACTCCTGTAAATTGACTCGCCAGTTCAACTACTTCCTCAGCAGTCACAGGTACTCCACTTAACAGCTCGATATTGTCGTCGCTATACATCCCATTAACCGCTGGCCCCCAATTAAGTTCAGTATATTGACTAACATCATCGTTAACGCCGCGAAGTCCACTTATAACTGGATTTTCGGTTCCGGATTCATTAACGGACAAGGCAAGTTCTACATCCATCCACCTTAAGCTACTGTTCATAATGTTCGTTTGGAGTTGGGTTAACTGATTGGAAATTTCATTTGAATTTTTATATAGTGACTGAAGTGTTTGAAACTCGTCATCATTAAGTGGTTGTTTTGTCAAATCACGGACTGCGGTTTTATAGGCAAAATTAGATACGCGAGATAAAAAGTTATTCGCATCTGCAAATGGCAAATAACTAAGTGGTAGCTGGGCGATTTGATTCTTCGCTTCACTCGATATTCTCCAAACATTGACTAATCCCTTGCGATGATAGTCCATAGAAGTCGCATTGACAGCAAGCGTGTTGCCAAGCTCACCGTTCAGTTGATTTACATAATAGGTCAAATCGCCAAATGCTCGCTGATACTGATTCTCGGCTTTCATTAATACCGTGTTCTTTTCTTGATGCTCCTGATAGCCCCAATACATAGCACCTATAAACAGTATAGTCATAAGTGGGAACAAAACAGCACTTAAACGTCTGTACATACAAAAAAGCCTCCTTGAAAACCAATTTGACTATAGTTTGGTTTCTTATAGGAAGCTTTATGCATCATTAGTATTAGATTGGGTGTTCTTCAATATCTAGGTCGTCACAATTATCACAAATACACATTTTGAAGCCGGTATCGTATACTCCATTATCTTTGCGGCCTCGTAAAATATACTTTTCGCCACATACTCTACAACGTATTAATACTTTGATACGGGTCATTATTTATTCCTCCACATTCAAAACTAATAGAGGTAGTTCAAAAAGCAGACCTTCTGAACCTTCACCAGTATTCATAGTATGAACGGAATGTTTATAAATTAACCTCGTCTTTTGCACGAACATATCGAAAAGGTGATCGCAGATGGGCAGATTTCATTTTGGATAAACCAAATATCCACATCAAGATCATAAACGGAACAATAACAAAGATCCAATCATTTTCTCTTACGAGGATGATCCAATCATAAGCACCATGCATTAGAATTGGTGCAAGCAGTGACACTATCAAATAATATTTCCGTCCCTTGCCTTGAGAAAATTTCGCTCGGCCTAAGTAGTAGCCCATTAACACACCAAACAATGCATGACCCGATACTGGTAATAATGCACGCAATAGCATTGCACTGAAATCTGCTGGCATGAAAATCGAATACAAAATATTTTCGAGTGTAGCAAAACCAAGTGAGATTGCCCCAGCATATAAAATGCCGTCATAAGGCTCATCAAATTCAGTATGATTATAGATCAGATGAAACAGTACAAACCATTTAATACTTTCCTCGACACCAGAAGATTGGATAAAGGCTTGCACAAAGAGTCCATCTCCGAGCCATAATTCAATACCACGTTGTAATACTAAAATAGGAATAACGAGTAATATGCCTAATAAAAAGATACGAATAACCATATGAATCGGTTCGGCTTCGTATTTGTCTCTAAGATATAAATAAGTAAGTAATGAGAGCCCTGGAGCAACCGCGGCAGAAATAACGGAAAATAGTAACATTATATTGCCTGCTTTCTTTCAGATTGGAAATGTACAAATTTAATCAAATTATATTTCTCTATTACATTATAACGAAAAACGAAAAAAAGAACATTGACTTTTTAATGTCAATGTCCTTTTTTGTTTCCCCTGTTAATTGAACATTATTGAAAGTGAGTACAAATCTGAGCTACAGCCTCTTCAGCCATAATGATTTTACCGTATTCTTCTAACATTGCATAAGTTACTGACGTCGCATCACCGTATTCGGCTAGAATCGCTAATACAGAATTAAAGCTTGTTGATTCTATATCTGATGGTTCAATGGATAAGATCCATTTATTATTATACGAAAATAATGTTCCGCCGTCTGTTAATTGAGAAGCCTTTAAGGCTTTACAAACCGAAATAATATGCTCAAAGTCATTAAAAGAATACATGATGATGTCACTATGCTCCATCGTTACATCTAGATCATACAACTCATCATCAAGATCATCGTCCTCACCAAAGCCATTAACAGATTCACCGCCACGCTTACCTCGTGTAACGACAACAAACATGCCTTGTGCAGGCATCGCATACACTTCCACTGCTAATGGTCTACCACTTGCCTCAAAGCCAAGCTCAGTATAAGCTTGTTCCATTAATTCCATAAATAGATCATGTAGCTTTGGAGGTTCGCGCAGCATATCTTCCTTCTGGATACCCCGCTCCAACAAATCGTCGTAAGTGAGGAAAATCCTTATCTTGTCCTGACCTAATCTTTCGATCTTCATGACAGGATCCCCCCTTTGCAGCATCTGAATATAGCTTATGTGAAAAAAAAGCGAATGTTTCCAAATTCTTTTACAACGCTATAAGCATACTTTATCATGTCTTGAACATGATTGCACTACAAAAACAAAATTTATACTTCTTATAAATTCATCATCGGATTAGTAATTTTAAAAATAAAAACTGATCCCCTGTGAAGAGGATCAGTCCATTAATTAATATTGATTAGTGCTTAACCGTTTGAGACTCTTTGGCAATTTCTTTAAATTGACTTTGTAATTGCGGATCACTTTCAATAATGTCTTTAATGAGCGTTTTATTACTACCATGTTCCTGCTTTGTAATGTTGGTTTCATTTGAAGCGGATGCTCCCATCTTACTTGTGCTAGTTGATGCTCCACCAGCGAAGAGACTAGAAGCCGCCTTATTCCACATATTGTTTTTCACATCTGACATCATATTCGTCACCGTTTTAACCGTTTCTGGCTTGCGCTGCATTATATACATCGCACCGATCATCCCAATTACGCCACCTACAATAAAGCTATTCATTCGCATAACTGACACCTCTCTTCTTATATGACTTCTTCTATAGAATGACCATCCACACAAGTGCTCATACATAAAATTAGAAAGGTAAATAGGGGCAAACTTCCCTTAAGCTGCTGAATAATATTTGTTGCCATACCAAAATAAAAATACAACCAGAGCAACAAACATAACAAATAAAACATTATAATAAATACGACTAAGCTTATTTTTACTTGAAGGATGTTTTTTACTCCGTGCTGGAAGCTTCGTCTCTTCACTGTCATTATCTAAGTATATACGATCGTCCGTCTCTTGCTGTCTAAATTTTCGTGTTGTGCGACTGAACTTTTCCTTCCTACTCATGATTCCCTCCTAAAACGAATCATCAAGCCCATTATAAAATCAAAGAGAAAATGTGCAATAATCGGAGCCCAAATAGAATCTGTTTGAATATATATCCATCCTAACCCATAGCTAATCGAGAAGACAAGACCTGTTGGTATCCAATGCTTCAAATATCTTACATGAATGGTAGCAAAAATAATACTTGTCCAATAGGGACCAAATGCATGCTGCATTGCTCCGCGAAACAATAGTTCCTCACAAATGGCTACAACAAACGAAATAAGTGCGATATGCCAAACAGCGCGTGTCCCAAATATCCGCTCATTAACTCCTCCATCATCCCCAACCTCGTCAGGCACAAATTTGGATAACACTAGATCGACACAAACGGCTACAGCCGCTAATCCTGCACCCCACAAAAAAACATTTGTAATTGCTGCAGGAATAGATAATAATGAAAACAAATTTTGCTGTTGTAAAATTACCCAGATTAAGCCGATAATAAGAGTAAGTGCTTGAGTTGCATATAAGTTAACAAGCAACATCCGATCATCAAGCTCATCAATCGTTACTTTTCGGAACTGAATTTTTCGAAATTTGAATTTATTTTTCTTCATCTGTACACATCCGTTCTAAGTTACATCATTATTTTACATAAAGGAGAAATAAAATGGATAACCGATTTTCAAGAACTGCCACTCTTTACACAATTATCTTTCTAGGAATGCTTGTCTTTGCAGTTGTCGCTTTTTTCTATGGTTTGAATCTTGGTACACAGCGTGTCGAAAAAAAATATGCACATCTTAATGAGGTGAACGTTGACAAAACTGATTATCAATATCAACAACAAGAGCTAGCTTCATTCTATCTTACTGTATACTCTCCTTACCGCGAATTTCAATTAGAGTGGTCTGAGGCACTCTATAATATTTCTAATCGAAAAGTCAGTAATGTTTCTTCACTATATAAAGAATTAGAAGGTCAAGCAAGTAAAAAAGCAATTGAGGCTGCAAGTTTCAACTTACAAACAGCTGGACAACTAGGCGAAGCACAGCAAAATTATATTCGCAGCCTTAATCAATTCGAAAAGGTGGCAGCTACTTTACAAAAGAAATCTTCATCTATTACTTATGAAGAGATCATTGAGTTGCTAAACGCTAATGATGCTTATCAAGCTGCCGTCTCTCAAGCATTAACGGGGCAAAGCATTTATTTTGAGACTATGAATTTATGGGCAAAATCGATAGATCCGAACATTCCAGCTAATTTCGACAAAAATGTTAGTCAAAAAACTTCAACATGGAGCGAATATCCGCTCGTAATTAAAAATGAAATTATTGCGAACTATTTAGCTGAGAAAAAAACATTTGTTGATTTTTTGCCACATGATTTGACAAGTTCGATTGATCAATTTATTACATCTGGACAAGCAAAAGCCATGAATCTAACGACTATTGATGAGATTATGAGTTTATTAATTAATACTGCAGCAGTAAGACCTGGCGATTATAATCTTAATAAGAATAAATTGTATTCACAAGAGTTTCTTCCACAAATTCCTTTCTTCTATCCAAATGTAGAATAAAGTAGGTTTTTTGCGGAATTTCACAAATCAGATCGAAAATTCGCTTTTTGTTCATTCTAGAGCATTGATTTTATGTATCGATTTGCTATAGAATAAGAATGACCGTTATGTTCGTTGATGAAACTCTCGACCCACTTTTCATCGGTGCGGAAGAGAGTTTTTTAAGTCTATACTAATTGCGATGATTACATCGCACATCCAGGAGGTAGTTGTAATTATGTTCAAAGTACTTGTATCCGATCCAATTAGTGACCTAGGTATTCAACAACTTGTTGATGCCGAAGATATCGTAGTAGACAAAAAGCCTGGTCTTTCTGAAGATGAATTAGTATCCATTATTGGTGAATACGATGCTTTACTTGTAAGAAGCCAAACAACAGTAACTGAGAAAATTTTGACAGCTGGGAAAAAATTGAAAGTTGTCGGTCGCGCTGGTGTAGGCGTAGATAACATCGATCTTGAAGCAGCAACGAAACTTGGCGTCATCGTAATTAACGCTCCAGATGGTAACACGATTACAACATGTGAACATACTTTTGCAATGATGATGGCACTTGCTCGTCACATTCCACAAGCTTACAAAAAGACTACCGAAGGCACTTGGGATCGCAAATCTTTCCTTGGTGTTGAACTTCGCACAAAAACACTAGGTGTGCTTGGTATGGGACGTATCGGTAGTGAAGTAGCAAAACGTGCTAAAGCATTTGGAATGAACATTCTTGGCTATGATCCATTCTTAACTGAAGAACGTGCGCAAAAGCAAGGTATTACATTAGCTACAGTTGATGAAATTATTCGTAATGCAGATTTCATGACGGTTCATACACCATTAACTCCTGAGACAAAACATATGATTAGTAAAGCCCAATTTGAAGTGATGAAGCCTGGTATGCGCATCATTAACTGTGCTCGTGGTGGAGTTATTGACGAAATCGCACTAGTTGATGCAATTAATGAAGGTATTGTTGCTGGTGCGGCATTCGACGTATTTGAAGTTGAACCTCCAGCAGCGGATCACCCGTTCTTGAATCATCCAAAAATTATTGTAACGCCTCATCTTGGTGCGTCAACTGTTGAAGCACAAGAAAACGTTGCAATCGATGTATCCGAGCAAGTTATCCATATTTTGCGCGATGAGCCGTTCATGAATGCTGTTAATATGCCTCCAATTCCAGCGGAAGTACGTAAAGTACTTGAGCCTTACTTTGAGCTTGGTGAAACACTTGGTAGCTTTGTCGCTCAAGGTACAGAAGGTGCTGTTGAAGAAATTTCTGTAAATTATTCTGGCGATCTTGCTGATGTAGACACACAACCACTAACTCGTTATATTGTTCGTGGAATTCTGGCGCATTATTTGGGTAAAGACAATGTAAATGTTGTCAACTCTATGCATACTGCAAAACAACGTGATGTCAATATTATTGTTCAAAAATCTAGTACGGCACACACGTTTACTAACTTAGTAACGGTTACACTACGCACGAATAAAGAAGAGCGTTCTGCAGCTGGTACTTTATTATCTGGCTATGGTCCACGTATTGTTCAAATTGACAAATACAATGTTGACGTTACACCTCGTGGTCACTTCATTCTTATCTCTCACAACGATAAACCAGGTACAATTGGTCGCGTTGGTACATTACTTGGTAGCAACGATCTTAACATTGCTACGATGCAAGTTGGTCGTCAAGATGAAGGCGGTAGTGCAGTTATGATACTACGCGTTGATAAAGGAACTCCAAAAGCGGTTCTATCTCAGCTTACAGACCTTCCTGAATTGATTACAGCAAAAGAAATCATTATCTAATTCATTTAATATTAATAAAAAGGTATCGAGATTTTTCTCGATACCCTTTTTATTGTTCCACGATTAACAAGAAAAATAATGACAATTCTACGAAAAAAGAGGTTCCTCGACGGTATTAGCTGTGACCGCCAAATTGCTACAGCAATCTACATCACATTTACCGATTCAGGGAACCTCTAGAGTTCAAAAAGCGGGCTATTCGCTGTCGAATAAGCTACAAAGCTAATCTTCGTTATCAAAGTCCGCTTGCTTATTGCATCATCTCATGGACTTTTACTGGCAAAAGAATCGTGAATGCCGTACCGTGCCCCATCATACTATCAACAGCAATATTACCATGATGCTGATCGATAATATTTTTCACGATAGCGAGTCCTAGCCCCGTTCCTGAGCTATCTTCTCGTTTTCTAGCTTTATCCGCTTTGTAGAAACGTTCAAATATATAAGGAATATCTTCGGACGGAATTCCGTGTCCTTGGTCCTTCACTTGTAACTGGATAAATGTTTCATGATTCAATATAACACTACTCGAACGAATGATAACTTGTTTTCCGGAATCTGTATGACGAAATGCATTATCAATCAAATTCGTAAACACTTGCTCGAGTCGATCCTCATCGGCATGCTGCAGCTCCAGAGTCGCTTCTGATAGCTCAGAGATTAGTTCTACATCCCTTTCCTTAGCGAACACGATAAACTTGCGTGTAACACGTGAGAGAAGCATATTAACATCTACGTACTGGAATTTCATATTCATATGACCGGCTTCCATTCTAGCAACGTCGAGAAAATCATTGACTAGCCTACCCATTCGGAGTGATTCATCATGAATAACTTGAACAAGCTCCTGACGCTCCGTTGGAGAAACAACAATATCATCTAATAGCGCTTCGCTATAGCCCTGCAGCATCTGCAAAGGGGTGCGTATTTCATGTGAAATGTTTGCAACAAAATCTCGTCGGATTTTGTCAACCTTATGCTCTTCCGTCACATCACGGATAACAGCGACGACACCTCGCATCTTACTAGCAGACATTAACGGAGTTAATACAACAGACCATACAAGACTTTGCACATGTATTTTATCTGTAATTTCTTTACCATGATGAAGTACCTTCACATAACTCTCACGAATCGGTGCTGGAACCATCGGATAATTAACGATTTCACCAGTTGACCACTCCTCTTCCATGTTTTGCCACTTTTGCGTTAACAAATGTCCATCAGGATTAGTCAATATAATTTCACCGTTAGCATCAAATGTAATAACAGCATCACCAATACTTCGCAATATACTTGATAAATGATTACTTTCATGATGAAGCTCATGAATAAGCTTCTCTAGCTGTTCAGTCATATTATTAAATGTTTGTGCCAGTTGACCGATCTCATCTGAGGAGTCAATGTGAACACGGGTCGAGTAATTTCCTTCTGATATCGAAACGGCAGCGTCCTTTAGTTGGAGAAGTGGCTGCTGAATTTTCGCCGACAAGAAAAAAGCAAAAAATGTTGATAGCAAGAAACCAATAATTGCTGTAATAATGAAGAGCACCTTAATGTCATGCGCATTTTCATCAAAAGAGACATCAATATATTGCAGCAAAAAAGCACCTAGTATTAGTAGCACTACTGCTACTAATACCATAATCGTTACCCATAGCTTGCCTACAACACTGTGCCACAGCATCCCGAACAGTCTACGAAGCCATTTCATCTACTTCGGCACCTCTAGCTTGTAACCGACTCCCCAAACCGTTGTAATCATGCTTGCAGCCTCTGCAGATACTTTGTTCAATTTCTCACGCAGTCGTTTCACATGTGTATCAACAGTTCTAAGGTCACCGAAAAATTCATAATTCCATACATCTTTCAATAACTCTTCACGAGAGAATACTTTATCGGGAGATACCGCTAAATAATGTAGCAATTCATACTCTTTTGGCGTTAAGCTTACCTCTTGCCCGCCAGCTGTTACACGGTGCGCATCATGCTCAATAATAAGATGTGGAAATACTATGCTATTGGATGTATTCATCTCTTTTGTCAAAAATGCCGTCGCAGATGAACGTCGCAAGATTGCCTTCACGCGATAGATCACTTCTCTAGGTGAGAATGGCTTAACTACATAGTCATCGGCGCCTACTTCAAAGCCTTGGACTCGATTCATCTCTTCACCTTTTGCAGTTAACATAACAACTGGTGTTGCTTTTACTTGACGAAGTCGTGTACATACTTCGATCCCATCAATGCCAGGCAACATAACATCAAGTAAAATCAGCGCATAATCTCTATTCATCGCAAGCGATAATGCAGTTTCTCCATCTTCAGCTTCCTCGATTTCATATCCTTCTTTTTCCAAATACATTTTAAGTAAACGGCGAATTCTTTCCTCATCATCAACGACTAATATACGACTCAAATATTCTGTCATTATAATATACCCCTTCCTATGACAATCATTAACCTTTACTTAGTCAACACCTGCATATGAATGCATACCAGCGATCAATAGATTAACACCTACTAATGTGAATAGTACAATAACAAACCCTATAACTGCAAGCCAAGCTGACGGTCTACCATGCCAGCCGCGAGAAAGTCTGAAATGGAGATATGCACTATAGAATAACCAAGTTATTAATGCCCATACTTCTTTCGGATCCCAAGCCCAGAATCTGCCCCATGCAATCTCAGCCCAGATCATCGCAAAGATTAAGCCTCCAAGTGTAAATATCGGGAAACCGATGGCGATAGCGCGATAACTAATTTCATCCAAATCATCGGGATCAATGCCATCAAGCATTGGATGAATAGCCGCTGCAATTGGCTTTCTAATAATAAGACGAATAATAGCATACATTAATAGTCCTACGATAATAGACCAAACAACAGTATTAAGCTTGCGTCCTGCATTGACCCCATCAAACCAAGATGGCGTTTCTAACAATGCATTATCGATACCTAAAAACGGTGTAATATATTGCGCTGTACTATTGAATGGCTTGAAAATTGGAGGCATCGTATATTCAACCGTTGCCACTTTAGTTTGAATTTCTCCAACTCCGGAAACTGCCACCGTTTCTTGTTCGAATTGAGCAATGTAGCCTGCTCCTTTGAAACCAAATGAAGCAACGATAAATCCACAAATAATAAGAATACAAATTAGCGTGAATTCTACCCAACGCTGCGCTTTACGACCTTTTTTGGACGAGTCCTTAAAGTCTACCACACGTAGTAAATACATTAGACCCGCTGCAAAACCAACTGCGAAGAAAGCCTCTCCAGTAGCTGCCATCGTTACATGTATTTTCAACCAAATCGATTGCAATGCTGGTATTAATGGTTGTACTTCTTGTGGGAATACAGATGCATAAGCAACTATAATAATCGTTAACGGTAAAGCAAACATACCTAGCAATGGTTTCCGGTATATGAAATGAATAATCGTATAAGCAACCATAATCGCCATACCTAAAAACGTAATAAACTCATACATATTACTTACGGGCGCTTGACCGCCACCTATCCATCGTGTAACGAAAAATACAATATGTGCAATTAAGCCTGATGAAGAAGTAATAAAGGCAATTTTACTCCAACGTGCTTCATGCACTTTCGGATCACGGTTGCTCCACTTTTTACCAGAAACAGCAATACAGTAAAAAATAAACGCAAAGCAATATAAAAAGAATGCGACAATAAAAATCGAACTACTAAAATCTAATAAACTCATCCTTTGTTTCCTCCGTTATCAAGACTCTTAGGTTCTAACTCAATTCCAACTTTTCCTAGTGCATAAGAAGTTTCTGCTCGCATACCATACCAGTTTTTAGTCGTATGAGCACCAAGCGTCAATGTATCATCGTCAATTCGCAGCCAAATCCGACGATGCTGCCAATACGTTCCTAGCAATAAGCCAAACATACTAATAATTGCACCTATCCATAAATATTTGACTGCTTTATCCATACGCACATTCAAAAAGGTCGTTGCCTCTGAGAAAGAAACGTTTTCCATTCCATCGACTTTAATATCGATTTTGTCTGTTAGCTCACGATTAATTGTATTTTGCGAGAACCGAACTTTATCCTTTTGAAGTGGGAAGTACATAAATACTTCTCCAGTTTCTTTCAGATTAGGACCTTGAATGTTAAAGATAAATGCTGGTGCATTCGGTTCACGAGATAATGTAATTGGCTCTCCATCGCTATTAATTGAGAAGTCCATATACTTATCTATTAATTTCATTCGATATGGGCCAACCTCATAACTTAAGTCAGGATCTACCATAGACAGATCAAACGGACCAAACGACTCTCCCGTTTCCTTGTTAATAATCATAGGTGACACCGCATTGATACGAGGCGTTAGATCATAATCAAATTGATGAAGCTTCAAATCCTCATAGCGTAACGGATCATTAATTAGAATAGTATGGCGAAGTACTTCCGTTAGCTGAGGCTGCTCATAATCATCGTTACAATTACTTTCACACGCGTACAAAATAGCGTTCGTCTCAAAATTTTTCACACGACCGGTATTTTGCAGACTTTCAGGCAGTTCACCATTGTCATACAGCTCCATCTTAAAGCCTTCGCTTTTCACATAGTAATTCGTACCACTAATCGGAACAGTATCACCATCAACAACTTTAACATAACCATCTAGATTCCATCCAGGAATTCCTCTAGCTAGCAGTGCTAATAGGACGAGTATAAGGCCAATATGATTAATATACGGACCCCAACGACTAAAACGATTTTTCTCAGCTAGTAATGCTGTATCATCAATATGGACTTTGTATCCCTTTTTCCGAAGAGCTTGTCCATAATTTTGAACCCACTGCTGCGCATTGCCTTCAATCGTCGTAGTATAAGTAACTTTCTGACGTGTAAGAAAGGAATGATGCTTACGTATTTGTTGCTTATTCAATGCGCGATATAACGGAAGCACTCGGTCTATACTACATATAACAAGTGAAGTTCCGATCATAACAAGCAACGTAATGAACCACCAGCTATTGTAAGTATTATGAAGTCCTAGCAAATAATATATTTTACCCGGCGTTCCGTACGTTTCTTCATAATAAATACTTGGCTCAAAGTTATTAATAAAGGTGTTTGCTTGCGGGAAAATAGTACCGAACATCGCTCCAACAAATGTAGCAATTATTAGATAAATAGCGATCTTCACAGAGGAAAAGAAATTCCAAATCTTATCTAACAGATCCGGATTCGCTTTTTGTGAACGACGTGCTACGCCATCATAACGCATTTCAAGAGGCTCACTAGACTCAATAATCTCTTTAACAATAGGCTTACCGCATGTTTCACATAATACAGTACCTACTGCATTCTGATGCCCGCACTCACATTTTGTATTCTCTGGTAAAAGCACACTTCAACCTCCTAAACTTTTTGTAACTTCTTGAGCTACTTCTTGGAAACGAAAAGTTGCTTCGAAAGCATATACTAAACTTTTCATAAGTAAATAGATTCACATCGGTTTGAAAAAAATCACTGCATTATTTGCTTGATATGCTCATCCATTTGCTCCTCCGTCATCTCACCAACGACTGCAGCTTGCAGTGTGCCGTCAGCTTTCATGAAAAATGTTGTTGGATATGAACGAAGCCCATATTTCTTCTCTGTTTTACGATCAACATCTCTTACAACTGTGTAGGTCATATTGAACTTACGAGCATAGTTGGCAACGGTTAATGAATCTTCACTTAGATTAATTCCGATAATTTCGAGCCCTTGTTCATTCCATTTCTCATATTGCTTTTGAAACGACGGAATTTCACGGATACAAGGCTCGCAAAAAGTACCCCAAAAATTAATGACAACTGGAGTTCCGATATAATCTGAAAGTGTAACCGGTTCATTATTCAAGTTTGCTAGTCTAAAATCAGGTGCCATTTGACCAACTTTGACCAAATTAGTACGATCATTGCTTTGGAACGACTGGAAAATTGCATAACCGCCAATAATAAGTACTGCAAGTAAAACGACGACTTGCACCTTTTTCCTATACTTACCCATTATGTATACACCACCACTATTTATATCAACTAAACGATATTCTCATTATAACGAAAATTCGACGGCATGATATGCCGTCGTCGTTCCTTAATTATGAACTTTATGTGTCTTACTCGCTTCTTTTATTAGCTGTTTTATTTCTGATTCCGTTAGATGACGAAACTTTCCACGAGGTAATCCCTCAAGTGTAACTTCACCAAAACGAACACGTTTCAAACGAACAACTTTATGCCCGATTGCTTCAAACATACGTCGAACTTGACGGTTACGTCCTTCATGAATCGTAATCGAGATGGTAGCTTCATTACTTTCCATCTTCACGTCTTGATATTCGACAGCTGCTGGAGCAGTCATACCATCTTCAAGCTCTACCCCACGCTGTAGTTTTTCTAACAAACTACCATGCGGTACACCTTTTACCGTTGCATAATATGTTTTGGGCACATGATGCCTTGGATGTGTTAACAGATTCGCAAACTCTCCATCATTCGTTAACAGTAGCAATCCTTCAGTGTCATAATCTAGACGACCTACAGGATAGACACGTTCCTTAATACCTGGCAAGAAATCTGATACGACCTTACGGCCCTCTGGATCTTTCGCGCTTGTAATGACACCTTTAGGTTTGTTTAACATTACATATATTTTTTTCTCACTACGAATTGGGCGACCATTCACGGTAATGACATCAACATTTGGATTTACTTTTATACCCATTGTAGTCACTTGCTCGCCATTAACTTCAACAGCTCCAGACAATATTAACTCCTCACATTTACGACGAGAAGCAACACCAGCCTGAGCCAATATTTTTTGTAATCGTTCCACTATGTTCACCTCATCTACCATCATAACGATTACGACGCCAAAGCACAAGTATTCTTACTCGAAAACAAGCATGCAGATTACGATCGCAGCTACGAAACCAACCAAATCTGAGATCAAGCCTACCTTCAAGGCGTACTTGGAGTTACGCACGGCTACTGCACCGAAATATACCGTTAAAACATATAACGTAGTGTCTGTACTTCCTTGAATTGTAGAGGCAATTCTGCCGATTAATGAGTCTGGTCCATAGGTCGCAATTAGATCAGCTGTAAATGCTAATGAGCCCGCACCCGTAATCGGTCGCAATATACCAAGTGGTAATACTTCACTCGGTACGCCAAACGAATCAAAGATTGGTCTAAATGCTAGAAGCATCATCTCCATTGCGCCAGAAGCTCTGAACATACTAATCGCAACCATCATACCAACGAGATGCGGAATAATAGCAATTGCCGTTTCGAATCCATCTTTGGCACCATCTACAAATACTTCATATACTGGCTGTTTTTTTCTAAGTAAAGCATATAGAGGAATAAATACAATAATAGCTGGAATCAAGTAGGATGATAGTTGTGTGAATATATTATACAACTGGTTCACCTCCACCCGGGGTGCGCTCTATCGTTGTTGAATTACTTTTTACCGAGGCAGTCATCGTGCTGTATGTACTAGGGGGTCCTTTATCTCGACTACGATACCATCGATCTACAAATATAGCGGTTAGTGTTGCAACGAAAGTCGCAGCTAATGTTGTTCCGATAATTTCCGCAGGATTAGCTGAATTATAATTCATTCGGATCGCAATCAACGTTGTCGGAACTAACGTAATACTTGACGTATTAAGTGCGAGCAGCGTACACATCGCAGGTGTTGCTGTATGCTTGTCCGGATTAAGCGTTTGTAATTCTTGCATTGCCTTTATTCCCATCGGTGTTGCCGCATTTCCAAGTCCAAACATATTAGCACTTAAGTTACTCATAATATAGCCCAGTGCAGGATGACCCTTTGGAATATCAGGAAATAACCACCGAACAATAGGATGAAGTAAGCGAGATAACTTATTGAGTAATCCCGCTTCCTCCGCTATTTTCATCATACCAAGCCAAAATACCATAATACTTATTAAGCCAAAGCTAACTGTAACTCCAGACTTTGCTCCATCAAATGCTGCTTGCGTAATCACATCCAAATTTCCGTTAATTACGCCAAAAACAACACTCACTACAATTAGAAACAACCATATCCAATTGACCATTCCCATGCCTCCCCCAACATGAAACGATTATCGATATTTCTTTACATTACTTTTCTAGCCAAGTTGACATCCGCTCAAGCCAGCTAATATGATCCTTACTATTTTTCTTAAATTTCGCAAAAGTCTCTTCGGATGCAGCGTGTTCTCCTAATGAAAGTCTTGGACTATTTGATTCATAGATCGGAACATTCCCGATAACCTCGCCCTCTAGATAAAAATTCATTTTCCCTCTTTCCCCTAAAGAATAATGAACTGATTTGGAATCAAAGAGCTCAATATCTGCTGTAATTTTCCCAAGCTCATTTTCATCCAAAGGGTAAACGTATTGTTGTCCATATACAAATTTACTTCCTGTAATCGAATCAGCTTTTTTCGCAATAATGGATAACGGATAATGTTTAAAGCCCCAATCTAGTAATTTGCTATGATCTTGCCAATCGTCTCCATCATTCAATGTAACGGCAACTAATTGCTGTCCATTTCTCGTTGCTGAGCTAACAAGGCAACGAAACGCCTTTTTCGTATAGCCTGTTTTTACTCCGTCTGCCCCTTCATACATATAAAGCATCTTATTTTTGTTGCGCCATGAATAATTCCATTTTTCATATGGATTTGGAGCTTGTTTCTCCTCTGTCTTGACGATTTCAGCAAAAACTTTATTTTTCAATGCGTAAGCCGTTAGTATAGCTAGATCATTAGCAGACGATATATGTCCCTCTTCATCTAGCCCATGCGGATTACGAAATTGAGTATTTAACAATCCTAGTTCAAGAGCCTTTTCATTCATAAGATATACAAATCCTGCTTCTGACCCTCCAACATGCTCAGCAATGGCTGTAGCAGCATCATTACCACTTCGTAGCATGAGGCCGTAAAGCATATTCGACAACGTCATTTCCTCGCCAAGTTTTAGATAGATTGAAGATCCTTCTCTTCCTGCTGCACGTTTGGTTACTTTAGCTTTTGAGCTTAAATCACCATATTCTATAGCAACAATTGCTGTCATAATTTTTGTTAAACTGGCAATCCGCATAGGTGTGTCACCATCTTCGCTATACAAAATCCGTCCAGATTGCACGTCAATTAACGTCGTTGCTTGTGCATGAGTTGAAATATCTGGCGTAGCTCGTACTATTTCGGCGCTAACAACGCCAAAGAACAAGCATCCGATAACTGCTCCAATTAAGCCCTTCATCCAATGTGTAGTCTTCATAATTCTCCTCCTGCTGTCGTTAGACTTACCATAAAGTGCAAGTTCAAAAAGTGGGTTTTTGAATAACCTATTGGTGTAGTATATGCAGAAAGTTGGAATTATAGACGAGCTCCCAGCTCTTTCCACTAGCATATTCAAAGTTATTGCTGATTAGCACAAAAAACCAACTAACAATGAAAGCTATCCATCGTTAGTTGGCATAAACGTAACAGGTAATTCAAATATTGAGCCTTACAGCGGCTTATTACTGATAACCACCTGTAATATCGTTAGAGTTTTGTTCCACTGCTGGTGTAGTTGGATTGGTATTGGAAGTCATCATCGATTGAATTTTATCCATCCATCCAGGTGCTGCATCAATTACTTTATCTAATAGATGAGTTTGATTATCTAACGGTACTACTTTAACACCTTGTGCGCCTACAACAAGAAATGCGATTGGTGTAATCGATACACCGCCACCACTACCGCCACCGAACGGCAGCGAATTTGATATCATGTTTAGTCCATCATGTTGAGTTTGATGAGGTTCATCATGCTCCATACGAATTTCACTACCTCCAGCGACAAATCCTACACCGACGCGTGAGATCGGCAATATCGTATCACCACTCGGTGTATGAATCGGATCACCGACAATCGTATTAATTCCGAGCATTTCCTTAATGTTTTCTAAGCTGGTGGACATTAGTCCTTGAATAGGATGTTCTGACATCTGCGCTCACTCCTAGTTGATAATATGAAGCCTACGCAATAGGTTGCTCAACATCGCCCCATAATATAAGCATCAATTGTTGGTAGTTCAAAAAGTACGACTGTGATCACGATGTGATTGCTCCCAAAACTATGATACCGTGCGAATCAAAAGTAAAACTAACCTTGTTTTTATCATCCCTCCATCCGCCCCAGCGGAGAGAACTAATTGCTAGTGGAGAAGCGAAGCGCTCGTTTTTGTCCTCGGATTTATACCACTATCCCTTATTACAATAAATCCGAGGACAACGGCGATCGGAGCAGCGGTTTGTTCTCGGAGCGACCCCCGATCGGAGCAGCAATTAGTTCTCGGAGCGATCTCCTATTAGCTTGAACCTGCCGGCATATTTCGTCGCACCAGAAATCTTTTTTTCCAAACTGTTACTCGATACATTATATATATGCCTGAGTACAACGCATGCCAAAGTCTCATTTGAACTAAGCACGACCATTCCGTCGCAAAAAAGCTTGTCTGATAAATTGGCTCAATCTTTACGATAGGCGACTCCTTAACTCTAACGATCCCAGACAATGTTCCAAAAATCATACCTTTCACAGACCATAATAAGCCGCAAGTCATCGCTGTCGTCATCGCATCGCCTGTACCTACATAGCTGTACCATTTCCATTCCGTTAATATGCCTCTTCTTAAAACTTGCTTGAATCGCCCTTTAACACTACGAACTAATTCTAATGCTGCATGCCATTGTTTATATTGCGCAATCGCTACATCTACATCCCAATCCGATCGAGAAGGATGCTCATTGACTTTATTAGCATCAATATCATTTTTCCCATCACTAGTCTGAAATGTTTTTTTACCCAACTCAAATTGAGGCATAACAATTTTGAACTTAAAGAGACCATATAAGCCTACAATTTTGATCAAAATGTAATCTTCGTCCTTACGACTCCGTGCGTAGCAATCAAAAGTAAGTGTCGAGAAACCAACAACGATAACTATTGCAACAATAAAAAGACTGATCCACCACGCCCAATTACTCAGAATCCAAGGTAGCATCCTCTACCTCCTCTACTTAAGTATATTGACCATAGTATGACCAGTCTTATTGTTATCATTCCTTCACTTCATCTAACGTCATCTGACGACCTTCATATCTTTCGAATAATAGCTGTGTTTGCTCGTCCATATCTTCAGCATCTAAAGATACTTCCTTCGCCTCTGGAAGCTCTTTGATCGAAGCAAGACCAAAACTATCGAGAAACACCTTCGTTGTTCCATATAAGATCGGTCTGCCAATCGCTTCAGCTCGCCCAACTTCCTCGATTAGATCTTTAGCGACTAATGTATGTATCGCACGCTCACATTTTACACCACGAATTTCTTCAATCTCCACTCGTGTAATCGGTTGTTTATATGCCACAATGGATAATGTTTCTAGTGCTGCTTGCGAAAGCTGTGCTCTCGTTGGCGTATATGCCATTCGTTCAAAATATTCCGCGTGTTCTGGATGTGTTGTTAATCGGTACGATCCAGCAAATATCCCAATCTGTACGCCTCGTCCATCACGTTCCAAATCACGCTGCAAATCAAATACGAGCTCTTCTACATACTCTAGATCAATGCGCATAATATCAGCAAGCTGACGTTTGTTAAGCCCTTCATCTCCTGCCATGAATAGCAAACCTTCAATAATCGACTTCAATTGCTGAAATTCCATCGGACAAACCTTCTCCTCTCCACTGAACAACAATATCATCGAAGAGTCCGTGCTGATAGCACCGGATATGCTTCATTTTCATTAATTCGAGAATAGATAGAAAAGTAACTATGATTTCATGCTTGGACATATTTTCGCGAATTAGCTTAGAAAATCGCACCGTCTCGAATTGCTTCAACACCTCAACAATATCTCGAATACGATCCTTAACCGATATTTCGTCTCGCTGTATCGTAGCAATAACCTCTCGGCGATTCGCACGTTTCATAGCCTTCTGCAATGCTAAGACAAGATCAGATAATTGAATACCTTCTAAAGGATTAACATAAGACTCTTTCATAAATGCTGTCATATCTTCAGGCTCACGCGAAAAAACAAGACTCCTCTGAAATTCCTTATCCTTCAAATCCTGTGCAATCTGTTTGAATTTACGGTATTCAATCAATTTCTGAATCAATTCATCTCGCAAGTCAGGTCCATCATCATACCACTCTTCATATTCATTCTCGAATACAGGAGGCTTCGGTAATAACTGCTGGCTCTTAATTGCTAATAGCGTAGCAGCCATTACCAAAAATTCACTTGTGATGTCTAGCTCTAATTCTTTCATTGCATTCAAATATTCCATATACTGATTCGTAATCTCACTAATGGAAATATCTTGAATATCAATTTCCGAGCGATCAATTAAATGCAGTAATAGATCGAGCGGTCCTTCGAAGGAATCGAGCTTGTATTGTACGGACACATCATAACCTCCTGAATAGGTAGTTCAAAAAACGGACTTTGATAACGATGAGTATGCTAACATAGCATACTCGACATCGAAGATGAAGCGAACTTGGGAAGTCCGGGCCGCGTGTACCAACAACGTACACTGGCGCTTCCTCCTCCCTCAAGTAGCGCTTCATCTTCTCGATTCTGAAAGCCCGATTTTTGAACTTTCATTTATAGGTAGTTCAAAAAACGGACTTTGATAACGAAGTGATGCAGGATGGTTATTCGACATCGAATATGAAGCGAACTTGGAAAGTACGGTTCGCGTGTACGTAATCATGTACACTTGCGCTTC